>JACKPC010000004.1:60000-360000 GCA_024233835.1 Leptospiraceae bacterium | reverse complement strand
TCAGCCTCCCTCCCAATGGTTCCACCTCGACTTATTATCCACTAAAAGTAGAGGCAGATAAACCAAATATACTTTTAGAATACAATGCCCTTGCCGGAGAATTTAAGGATGGACTGGAACTTAGCGTCCCTATTCATAAAGTAGGAAACGAATTTAGAATATTACAAACAGGTGATACAAAAAATAATTCTAATTTAGTAATTCCTCTGGAAGATTCAAAAACTACCCAATTTGTACCGGAAGAACTGATAATTCAACTTGAACCAGGTATTGTTCAGTCTATGCTTTCTTCCCTTCAGTACCTATCTGAGTATCCCTATGGTTGTACCGAGCAAACTATCAGTAAGTTTTTACCGGCCCTTATGCTGGATAAGATCTACAAACAAAAAACAGGAAAGCCCCTTTCCTTTGATAAAGATTTGGATAAGAAAATAAAAACCGGCATAGAACGATTAAAAACTATGCAAAACTATGATGGTAGCTGGGGATTCTGGTATGGAGATTCAGGTAATGAGTTCCTGACAGGTTATGCCATGTTTTCTCTCTATACAGCAAGCCAATCCGGGTATGATGTGGATCAATATAATATCAAGAGAGGGCTTGCGGCCATGGCCCGAATGCTTACCAATCCTCAGGACATGGAAGAAGATGCAAGGGCCTATCTTTCCTTTGTTTCGAGTCTGTATGGAGGAGCCGATAGAAACTCTATTGATAAGTTAATTCGGGATGAAAATTCGAATGCTTACCGCAAAGCTTATTTACTCAGAACCCTTTTGAACCTCCAAAAGCATATGAAAAACGAAAATGATAAACAGGAATTCAAACCTTATGCAGATAAGATACCTCTTATATTAGATTCATTGAAGAAACTTTCAGAAAAAGACGATAAGGGAACTTATTTTCGTAGTGCCGAAGAGAGTACCTGGTCCTGGCAGGGCGGAAGAGCCGAAGTGAGCGCACAGGTTCTACTCGCTCTATTAGAAGCCGGTGATAATTCAAGTCTCATACCGGAGATTCTTAGTTCCCTTCAAAAGAGAAAAGAAGGAAATCGCTGGCTTTCTACACGTGCCACGTCTATGGTATTATATGCATTATCGGCTTATCTTGAAAAAAACGGTATTCCGGAACTGAAAGAAGATAAGGTGGAGTTTTTCTTAAACAATAAAAAGATAGCTTCTTTTGACCTGCATCCGAAAGAAACAGTTGGTTTAAAAACTGTCATTCCACTTTCAGAATTTAAGGATAAGCAAATACTCTTAAGAGCTAATTCACAAAACCAATTAAATTCCTTTTTTTCTATAGAAATAAAAGGGAACCTGTATTTTAAAAAAGAAGAAGAGAAAAAAGAATTAGAAAAAGGTCTAAGCCTGGAAAGAAAATTGTACACCGTAAAAAGGGTACTGGATATTAATCGACAGGAATACCTGGTTCCGGAATTATTCGATACGAAAAAGCCTTTAAAAACAGGGGATGAATTAATGCTCAAATTACGTTTTAAAGCGGATAGAAACTATGAGTTTTTAGCCTTAGAAGCTTTTCTTCCTTCCGGTTTTGAAGTTGTAAAAGAAGATGCTTATGAAAGTAGCGGTGTCTATTCGCATAAGGAAAAATGGGATGATAAAATGGTATACTTCTTTTCTAAAGTTACCAAAGATGAAATTTATGAAGTTGCCTATATCATCCGTGCAGAACTTCCCGGTAAAATTCAAATGAAAGCGGCTCATATAGAGTGTATGTATTCACCTGATATCAGAGCCTGGTCCGATCTCAAGCAACTTATAATTCAAGAAAAGTAAACTTATGCACAAAGAAAATTATTTAGATTATACATACTCACAGGATGTGGGTATGTATTTATTTCTCGAACTCTCGAAAACCATCCCCAATAGTATAGAACTTATTGTGGAGAAAAAGAATTTTCGAAAATTGGTTAAGCTTCTAAAGAGTAATGGCTTTGAAGCTAAGAAAAAGCGGGTGGAAATCGATTCGGCGAATAATAAGTCAATCTTAAAAATTCATTTTGTAGTTTTTCAAAACTTAAAAACTCGTTCTGTTATTTGTATTGAACTTACAAATAAAGAACTGTTTATTACTGTCTTATACGATTCTTTTGAGTCCGTTTTTAAAACGTTCCGACAGTTGAAGAAGTTTCAGAAGAAAGTATTAGAAAATAGGATTTCCATTATATTAGAAAATGAGAATGGTCGTCTGTATTTAAAAAAACAGGATATTAATCCTATAAAAGATATAGATTTATCCCTGAACTACGGTGAAGATTTTGTTGCGAAAGATAAACTTATTCGGGAAGAAATAGCAAAAGACAATACCAATAGCTTAATTCTTCTGCATGGAAAACCGGGAACCGGAAAAACGACTTACATCCGTAACCTGATTTCTCGTTTCAATAATAAAGAATTTATTTTAGCACCTGTGAATATAATGGAAAATATAGATAATCCAAGGTTCTTGACTTTCATGTTAAACTATCAGAATTCCATTTTAATTTTGGAAGATGCCGAAAAACTAATTCGTAAACGGGATGAGAGCGATAATAATCTCATCGGCTTACTGAATACTTCCGATGGAATTTTGGGAGACATTCTGAAATTGAAAATTATCTTAACCTTTAATACGGAAAAAGAAAATATAGACCCGGCCCTCCTACGAAAAGGCAGACTAAAAGTAGAACACCATTTCGATGCACTTTCAGTAGAAAACTCAAACCGACTTTTTGATAAATTAGGAAAGAAAATCCATGTGGATAGACCTTACCTGCTCACAGAAGTTTATAATACCGAAAGCGAGTCGATAGAAATCGAAACAACGAGAAGGATAGGTTTTTAAGTGAAACTCTACAGTGTATCTAAAATCGAAACAAAGACAGATATAATCCTACAAAAGGCTTTAGACGGGGAACGAATCAGCAAAGAGGAAGCTCTTGAACTTTACAAAACAGGCGATTTTCTCAAGATACAGATGGTAGCCAGGGAACTTCGGGAACGGAAAATTTCTCATGAATTTGCCAGTTATACTATGTTTCGGGTGGTGAATTATACCAACTATTGCAATGTAGAATGTTCTTTCTGTTCCTTTATGGATGAAATCGGAAAAGGCAAAGGCTATATATTAAGTGCGGAAGAAATCCTGAGTAAAATGGATTATGCAGTGGAAATGGGGGCAGACCAGATGTTCTTACAGGGTGGAGTTTATCCGGAGATTAAATTTGATTATTACCCCGATGTCATTTCTCGTGTAAAATCCAAATATCCGGATATGCACATCCGTGCGTTTTCTCCGGTAGAGCTTTTAAACATGGAAAAACTTACCGGGCTGAGTTTACCTTCCGTGCTCGAAGAACTGAAATCCGCCGGGCTGAATTCAGTTCCGGGAGCCGGTGCAGAAATACTAACCGAGAGAATGCGGCATATCATTTCTCCTAAAAAAGCTTCAGTAAAAGAATGGTCAAGGGCCATGCAAACCTGTCACGAAAACGGTCTTCCGGGAAGCGCAAACGTGGTATTTGGTTCGGAAGAAACTCAGGAAGAAGTCGTAGAGCATTTAGAAGTCATTCGAAATATACAGGATAAAACGGCTGGTTTTTTAGCCTTTATTCCCTGGACTTTCCAGCCCCAGACAAAGAAATTCAAAATAAGAACTGTTCCCACTCATGAGTATCTCAAGGTTTTAGGTATATGCCGAATTTTCTTAGATAACATTACTCATATTGAAACCTCAGTAATGGTTTTAGGAAAGGGAGTCGGACAACTGGCTCTTTTAAGCGGAGCGGATGATGTGTCTTCCGTTGTAATTGAAGAAAATGTACTTCGCTCCTTTGGTTTAAAAACAGAAGAAGAAGCCATTAAGTTTTTACAGTCTGCCGGTTTTACTCCAAGACGAAGAGATCTTTTGTATAATCACGAACGCTATGGTACCGGAAAATTTTCTACGACAGGACGGGACTACATAAATTTAAGTATATGAAAAATCTAACAAACAAGTTTATCCTGATTGAAGGAATCGATGGAAGCGGTAAGTCTACCTTTGCGGAACTTCTTTTTAACTTTCTAAAAGACAAACAGGTTCCGGCCCGGAAATTCAATGAGCCCAGTTCCTACGAAACCGGCCTTTACATACGTCGCTTTTTAAAAGGAGAAATAAAACTTGAAAGAGAAGAACAGTTAGAAGCCTTTATAAAGGACAGAGAAGAATCTGTTGAAAAAAATATTCTCCCTTCTTTAAAAAGAGGGGAAACGGTAGTACTGGATAGATACTATTATTCTACTGCGGCTTACCAGGGAAAAGATATAGAAGATGCAAAAAGAATCCTTAAAAAAAATCAGAAACTCTTTCCGGCTCCCGACTACATCCTCTTTCTCTCTATTTCTCCGAAAAAAGCCTTGCAAAGAATAACCGAGCGAAACCCGGAAAAGGAAATATTTGAGTCTTTACCCAAGTTACAACTCATAGATTCTATCTTTAGAAAAACTCTTCCCGAATCCAGCATCTATTTGGATTCGGAAAACTTATTGTCGGAGGCTTTATTGAAAGAGTTTATAGCTCGTATGTAAGCTCAATTTTCTTAGGGAGACAGCGAGCCAGCAAGGCTCGCCTACCTAGCGTGTCCCTTTGGTAATCTCTTTTAAAGATTCTTCGATTTCTTTCAGAGATTTTAGATGTTCTAATATTTCTTTTTGAATTTGTTTGTCATTCTCAGAAAAGGTTTTGGATTCCTGAACCTGTTTTTGTAGGGCATTGATAGTGGTATCGAGTTTTTGAATATTCGTAGTATGTTCTTTTCTTTCTTTCACAATGGAAGTATCCATGTGATTTAATTTTTCTTCATAATAAGCGTTTAACTTTTTTGCTTCCCGCAGGTCTCTGCGAAGCTGGTTAATGAGAAGCATAAAGCTACGGGAACTATTTCTGTCATCCAGAACTTTAGTGAATTTTTTGTCATCCTCAAGATGCTGTAAATCTACCGGTATAAGCTCTTCGAAAACCTCCAGATGTTTTTCTGTAGCCTCTTTATCTACCGATTGCAAACTGGTCTCAATTCCCTTCGCACCAAATTTTGCTATCCTCTCCTGAAATTCTTTTTTGGAAAGCGCTGCTTTTTTGTCGTCTGTCAGGGCTTCCGAGATTCCGGTTTTATCCAACAGTTCACGATTTGCTACAGCAGACATGTCTACATAGGAACCCTGTTTCACCGGGTATTGTCTTTTCTCCAGGGTTTTTACAAGATTATCAAGGGCTTTATTCTGTTTCAATACATCGTTTTCCAGGCTTTCTAACTCGGCAACTCTCGCTCTTGTATTTACCTCTCCTTCAAAAGTTGCGGTTCTATCCAGTCCAACCCCGATGGCATCTACCATAAACTTGGTGCCTCTTACTCCCGCAACACTGGTAGGAGAAACAATTTTTAAGTTATTCCCTCCTTTTCCTACGTTAAAAAGAGCCTTTCCGGATTTCAGATAGCCGGTTATCTGTTTATTCTTTCCACCCGAAGCACTATTGAGAGAAAATTCAGCATTATCTTTCAAGCGAATTACAACCGGGGAATTATCCTGAATAATCTGTATTTCGCAGGAGGATTTCGCACCGGTACTTATCGTGTCTGTTTCTGAAATTCGGTCTCCTACCCGAAGTGTTTTAGTTTTATTGGCAAATACTTTACCCTTGGTAAACAGAACTACCGCTATTTGATTCGATGCAAATAGGTCGGAACAAAATAGGAATAGACTGAGACTGATGAAACTAAATTTTAGAAATGCTAGCACTTTTACTTCTCCCCGCTTTTTCTTATAGACATAAAGTTCTATAGAATTGTAAGCTTACCAGTATATTAACAGGTAAGCCTGTTTTGATTTTCAAAAATAAACTAATTTCAATGGTAAAGGATTAGCCGGGAATGTCCAATATTTCTGTAAAATCGCCTGAGAAAAAGGGGAGAAAATGAGTCTAAAAAACCTTTTACTTTTATTATTCTGTATTTCTATTAGCCTGCCCGGTTTGGCCCAGGGAAAGAAAAATGAAGAAGTCCTAAAAAAAGCCAGATTGGAACTTATTGAAGGAGTGAAGAAAGGAGATCTGAAACAAATAGAAAACAGTTTAAAAAATGGAGCTGAAACCGGTATCAAGGACAAGGACGGCACTCCATTATTATTCCTTAGCTCAAGTTTACAGTCACCTCTCAGAGAAAAAGTAATCGATTTACTCTTAGACAATAAAATGAATCTGAATGAAACCAACCAGGATAGAAACTCCTTACTTCATCTGGCTGTCCTGAACCGGGATTCAAAATTTATCAAGTATCTTCTTACAAAAAATATAGAAACAAACTTGAAAGACAGGAAAGGTCTTTCTCCTTTACTTTTATCCATCACCCTGAGAGAAAAAGAAAAGATTCCGGAAATAACGAAAATCCTGGTGGAAGCCGGGGTGAATCTAAATCTGGGAGATCTGGATTCGCGGACAGCCCTGCACTATGCAGCTAAAGATGGAAATGAAGAACTGGTGCGTTATCTTTTAAATAGTAAGGCAGAGCCGGACTCCAAAGATGTATACGACAGGACTCCCCTGCACGAAGCTTCCTATACAGGTTTTCTGGGAATTGTTCAAAGTTTAGTAGAGAAAAAGGCCAGTATAAATGCAAAAGATATAAATGAGAAAAGTCCCCTGATTCTCGCCGCGGAATATGCACCTGAAGAAGATGGCCTTCAAGTAATGAACTACCTCATCAATAAAGGAGCTGAAATAAACGCAGCTGATCGAAACGGGAGAACAGCCATGCATGCTCTTTCTTTACGAACTCATTTAAAGGGGATGGATCTTTTGATTAAACGAAAATCCGGTGTAAACCAGCAGGATAAGCAGAAGAGGAGCCCGCTTTTTCTTGTAACCGAAAACCTATCGGAAGGGGCAGCTGTTCAAACAGCTACCCTGTTACTTCAATCCGGAGCTAAGCCTGACCTATCTAATACAGAAAAAAATACAGCTCTTCAGGTTGCTGTACTGCGTGATTTTCACCAACTGGTTACTCTTCTTTTAAATAGCGGGGCCAATCCGAACGCCCTGGATCTCAACCTGTCTTCGGCTCTGCACCTTAGTAGGAGTCACGAAGTTACAAAATTACTTTTAGATAAAGGTGCAAAAGCCGATGCCAGAGATAAAGATGGTATAACTCCTCTGCATTACGCGGTGAATAAACAGGCAGGAGAAATGTTACTGGCCAGAGGAGCTAAAGTGGATGCAAAAGATAGCTCCGATCTTTACCCCCATCATTTTGCTGCCCTGCACGGTAAGGCCGATTTACTTGAGCTACTCCTGCAAAAGGGGGCTAATAAGCTAATCGATAGCAAAGATGCAGATGGAAGAACAGCCCTTATGGATGCCAGCAAAAATGGCCACACAGAAGCGGTGAAAATTCTACTCAAGTATAAAGCCAATGTAAATCTTTTTGATCTCGAAAGCCGCAGTGCTCTTCATGAAGCCGTTACTTTTAACCAGACAGAAATTGTAGAACTTCTTCTTTCTGCAAAAAGCCGACTCGATATGAAAGATGACTATGGGAAAACTCCGATTCAAATAGCCAGGGCTTTACGCTATAGTAAAATTGAAGAGCTATTGAAAAAATTTGGAGCAAAGTAGATGAGATTGACCCTGCGATTAATCCTTACTTTTTTAATTTTAAATTTTCCTCTTATTGCAAAAGAAGAAAGCGATGTTTATCAACTATTTTCTATCCAGACCGGGAGGGATTTTAACTATAAATTGATCGAGGAAATTGACTCCCTTCCCCCGCCTTATCCCCAGCAGAGTTCCTTTCAAATAGGAAGTCTACCGGTAAAAAAAGGAGAATATTTTTTATTCCATTTTCTACGAACTCATTATGGTCCGGTTTCTTATTCTAAAACACCGGTTTTAATCCATGAGCTCTTAGTTCTAAAAACAAATAAAAAAAAGGAAATTCTGGATGCCTTTCATTATACTCTCGATTGGCAGGATAGTCCCTCGATACGACTCTACCGGATGACTATCAAAGGCAAAAAAATTAAAGCGGGCTTACATTTGAAAGAACTTAAAATGAAAAATTCAAAAAAGCAGGTATTGGATGTAAATGCAGTTATTGATAATGTTTTAAAGCACAAGAAAAGATTTTGAGTTTCAAAAGAGGAGACTAAAAATACATGAAAATAGGAATTTTGGGTTCGGGAATCGTAGGACAGACTCTGGCAAAAGGATTTCTTAAATATGACTATCCGGTTATGGTAGGAAGTCGGGATACTTCCAAGCTAAAAGAATGGCAGGAAACAGAAGCTCCTAAAGCTCAATTGGGTTCTTTTGCTGAAACAGCGAGGTTTGGAGATATGATTGTTCTGGCGGTAAAAGGAACGATAGCACACCTGGCTTTAGAGCAGGCCGGAAAAACCAATATAGCCAGAAAAATCATCATTGATGCAACGAACCCCATTGCAGAGGAAGAACCGGAAAACGGAGTTTTGAAATTTTTCACTAACTCTAATTCCTCCCTGATGGAAAAGTTACAGGAGGATTTTTCTGTTTCTCGGTTTGTGAAAGCCTTCAGTTGTGTAGGAAGTGGATTTATGGTGAATCCTGATTTTGGAGGACTGAGACCTACTATGTTCTACTGTGGAAACGATGAATCTGCTAAAAAAGAAGTAAAAACTATATTGGAAAAATTTGGCTGGGAACCGAAAGATATGGGACTTGCTACTTCAGCAAGGGCTATTGAACCCCTTTGCATTCTCTGGTGTCTCCCGGGTTTTCGTGAGAATAAATGGTCCCACGCTTTTAAATTATTACAGAAAATTTAAATCAGAAGAGAAGGCGAGCCATTGGTGGCTCGCCTGCCAGAATAGAATTATTTTAAAGTAGCTGCTTCTTTTACAACGTAAGCAGCGATTTCATTTTTCTGAATCTGGGTAGTTCCTTCGAAAATACAAAGGATTTTTGCATCTCTTAAAAGTTTTTCTACCGGATATTCTTTGGTGTAACCGTAACCACCATGGATCTGAATTGCATCCAGAGCACATTGAACTGCCATTTCTGAAGTATAGGCTTTCGCGATAGCTGCATATTTCGGAAGTCTTGGGTCTCCGGCATCGGACATCCTGGCGGAACGATAAGTGATTTCGCGAGAAGTTTCTACTTTGATAGAAATATCAGCCAACATGTGAGCTACCGCCTGGAAGTTGGAGATTTTCTTTCCGAATTGCTCGCGCTCGCGGGCATATTTAGAAGCATAGTCGAGGGCTGCCTGAGATACACCCACGCCCATAGAAGCGACGTAAGGACGGGAAGCATTCAGAGTATGAAGAGCATACACAAAGCCCATGTTTTCTTTACCGATAAGGTATTCTGCCGGAACTTCACAATCTTCAAAAATAATCTGTCTTGTGTCACTCGCACGAATACCTAATTTATCTTCTTTCTTACCTACAGTCAGACCCGGGGTATTTCTCGGAACATAAAAACAACTTACACCGCGTGTTCCCCTATTTCCATCGGTCACAGCAAAAACGGTATAAGCATCTGCACTACCTCCTCCGGTAATCCACTGCTTGGTTCCGTTAATTATATACTTGTCTCCTTTCTTTTCAGCCTTGGTAGACATTCCCGGTACGTCGGAACCCGCACCCGGCTCAGAAAGACAGAAAGAAATTCCGGTTTCTCCGGCTACAATCGGAGGAAGCCATTTTTTCTTTTGTGCATCGGTTGCTCCTTTCAGAATTGGAAGCATTCCAAGACCGGTATAACCAAAACAAAGGGCAATACCCAGACAACCGCGACTCATTTCTTCAGTAATAATACACTGTTCTACGGAACCCAGGCCCATTCCACCATATTCTTCCGGGATAGTAAGGCCATTGATACCAAGCTCTGATCTCATCCTATTAATTAATTCAGTAGGATGTTCGTTCTTCTCGTCCCAATGGTGTGCTACGGGAGTAATTTCATTCGCAGTGAAATCCCTGATGAGTTCTCTTAATTCCTCTTGTTCTTCAGTAAAAGCCTGATACATACTTGATTCCTTGTCTTATAATTTGATTTATGTGCTATAGCACTTATTTAAATGAAATTTACCTTACTTATTCTTTGGACTGCTTTGGAGAGTCCAAAAAAGCGAGGATCTTAAACACGAAATTATCTAAAGGAAATAAAATCAAACAGATTAATTCAGGAAATTCCTTAAATAAATCATAAGATTTTTATTTAGAAGCTACAGATTACCGAGTGCTCCACTACGGTTAAAAAACTCAAAAATCCTTCTTTCAATTTCTTCTTTTATTTCGATAGGAGTATCATCAGTTTTTATGGCGACATACTTCCCGGAAACACGAATCACAAGTCCGCGAATTTCAAAATGCCTGTCTCCCCAGAAAAAACTGACATTTATTTCGTCTCCTTCATAAAAGGGTGAGCCGGTTTCAAAACGAATCCCTCCGGCACCGATATCTACCATGGTTCCGAAAGTGGGTTTGGAGGAGCGCTGGGTATAAATTTCACAATCTACTTCGAGGCGGATGCGAGAATACTTTCGTCTTTGCTTTCCTTTTTCAAAAACAACATATCTACCGCTGAACCTGTTTTTATCTTTATTGGAATGATCTTTCATAGTATTCTCCTAAAAAATATGACGTTAAGAAAAGGCTGCAAAGACAAGAAAAAATTTTTTTCCAAAAGCTTTAGAAAGAAATTTCTACTCGAAGCCTTTCTCTTTATGCTCGACAGAATACCCATTAATGTCTATTCTGTAAGTTATAGCGAACAAATTTTATTATTTCCTATACCGACAAAGCCCTGATAAAAGTTATTACAGGTATGAGAAGAAGCGGGAAAAACACTATTTTGCGACTTTTAATCGAAACCTTATAGGAGAAGGGAATTTCGAAAAAGCAAATTTTATAATATCTGCTATTCAAAAGAGTTTCCAATTCATGACGTCGTTTCTGGTTTAAGGCACCTTTTCAGATAAGGTTCCAATACTTCTCTGCTGGTCCGTCATTTCATCGAGGATACTATCTTCTATTTCCATTTTCTTACGGACTTCAGGTTTTTTTTAGATACCTATTTTTCTAAACAGCTTTTCCAAGTATTCCTGTTGAATTTCCGAAATGTCCGCAATCAGTAACAAATCAAGGCCCTTCTTACGCATAGAAACAGCGGTTTTTAGCCTGGCTTTATGCGTAGCTCTTTGTTTCTCGGCTTCAGCTCTTTGTTTCTCGGCTTCGGCTCTTTGTTTTTCGGCTTCAGCTCTTTGTTTCTCGGCTTCAGCTCTTTCTTCAGCCCGTTTGACGAGTTCTAAAGCTCTATTGTAGCCTTTTTGCTCCAGCCTTTCTGCTAATGATGTTATCATCTCTTTTACTCTCCCGCTTTTCTCAGTTTCGAGCATTTTTTCAATTTTGTCAAGTTCGATTTCCTTTACTCCTGAGAGCAAATAAAGTAAAACCGTTTCTATATACTCCAGCCCTGTATGCTTTTCCATTAATTCTGCTAAGAGGTAGTATAATCGGTAATGTATCGGCTTCGCCTTTTTCTAACTGGTTCAGATGCAGAGTCCATATTCCAACAATATATTTCAGAAGCTGGAAGGCTGTCATTCTATCAGGATAGCTCTTGTGCTCAAGTAGCAAATAGATATAACTCTCTTTTCCGGCTATAGAAACTTTAAATAGCATATCTGATTGTATATCTTGATAATTCGGATCGATAAAACTATCTTTAGCAATTTCTAAAGTATCCAGCGATATGTCTGATGCAAGGGTGCAGTCGCGACCGCACCTTACAAAAAAAAGAATTATGATTCATTCGTAATCTCTAAACTGTTGAGAAGTTGCATAATAGTCAATAATACCACTTCAAAGAGAAAAGAAAAGTAGAAAACCTCCTATAGGAAATCTGGAAGTTTTCCATGAAATCTCTAAATTGAATTTTAGATATCAGACCTCCCTGATTTTTTGAGAGGATACGAAAAAACTTGACTTTTATACCAGAACGTTCTGTCTTATTTATATGAAGGAATTCAAAAACCTGTCTGTACGTGAGCGTATCCTGAAAACAACCAAGGAACAATTTTACCTGAAAGGTTATGACAGTACTTCTATTTCTGATATTATCGAATCTGCATCCGTATCCAGGGCCGGTTTTTACGGCAATTTTCAGTCTAAAGAAGAGCTGGGTAAAGAATATCTTGATTTGTGGAAACTGGAAATAAATCAGCGGTTCAGCAGGCTTACTGATTCCTGTAGCAGTCCTCTTCAATTTACAAAACTCTGGTATAGATTCCTAATATTGGGAATCAGAAAAGGAGAGTCTAATGGTTGTCCGCTAAGCAACTTTGCTGCTTCTCGGAACATTCAACAGAATAGCTGGTTAAAATATCAGCAGGATGCCCTGAATGATTGGTTAGACGTCATGGTTCGACTCATAAAGCGTTCTGAAATCGAAGGAACGTTTTGTAGCGAGGAGAAGCCGGAAAGCATAGCCCGAAATTTTTTCTTAATTTATCAGGGAGCTCTCGCTATGTGGAAAATTGATGGGGAAATAGCGCATCTTAAAGAAGGTCGGCAATTAACAGAGTATTATTTAAAAAATATTAGTATTTGTAGATAAATAAGATTATATTCCAACAAAATTTCTCTTAATTTATTTCTTAAAGCAGAAGAAATTTCCAAGTATCAGCAATTCCCGCTTTGCTTGTAACAGGCAGATAAGGCTAAGATTTTTGGGTTTACAGGGAAAGCTTTCGTAAACTTTTTCATCAAAAATCGCTTGTACCTGTGCAGGGATATAGTCTTTTTGACTATATGCCAGCCAAAAACGAGTTACACGCACGGGTAGATTTATCAGCAGATGGACTTTATCAAACAATTCGGGAAGAATTTTCTAAAATCCCGGACCACAGAGTCAATCCTTCGATTTCCCTAACAGATGCTTTGATGTCAGCCTTTGCTATCTTTTCTCAAAAGAACGCATCGCTTCTTGAGTTTGAAAGAGAAAAAGTGAAGAATAAAAATCTTCAAAGTATATACAAGATTCAAGAGATACCCTCTGACACTCAAATGAGAGAAATTGTTGATGAAGTTTCAACAGGAGCTTTCAGGAAAATATATAAAATATTTTTTTCAAAACTTCCAGCGTGGCAAGGTTCTCGAATCTTATCGTGTCCTTGATGATTATTATATTCTTTTCCGGAGACGGAACTCGATCTTCTTCTCCTCAGAGAAAAATTCATTGTAAATCCTGTCTTGTAAAGAATAAGAAAAGTGGAACTCTCTACCAGCATATGATGTATGGTGCCTGTATTGTGCATCCGGATAAGAAAGAAGTTATCCCTCTTATGTTTTTGAACTGCTATTACAAACGAAGATGGGAAAAACAAAAAATGACTGTGAGTTCAACGCCTCTAAACGGTTTATTGAAGATTTTAGAAGAGAGCATCCTCATTTAAAACAATATTTGTAGAGGATTCTCTGTTTTCAAATGCTCCCCACATTGAATTACTGAAAAGAAGAATCTATCCTTTATCATAGGTGCAAAAGAAAAAATCACAAACACCTTTACAATCAACTTGATAAGCTACAGGAATTAAAAAAGACAGAGCAATTCTGTATAGAAAGATAGATTTTCTCATTACTTTTCTTTTTACAAACCAAATTTCTTTTTAAATGAGACTTCAGAACTCAAAGTCAATGTTCTTGAGTATAAGCAGGTTGATAAAAAGAGCATATGATTGCTTTAGCTCTTTCCAGATATTGAAAATTACAAAAGAAAATGCTTTTGAATTGAACAGAGAATCCTCTACAAAGCACGATGGAAGATAGAAAATGAACCTTCAATACTCTGAAAAATCAGGGTTATCACGTTTGAACACAATCATTTTTTGTTTTGGCATAAGAATTTGTCTAATAACTTTTGCAACTCTTAAGGGATACTTGCTTTTCTTGTAGATGCACAATAAGGCACCATCAATCAAGCTGTGAGATTATTTCGAAAAGCACTTGAACTTTTCATACAAAAGATTGTTCCTGGCAAAAGATAAGAAACTTGTTTGAAATATTTAATTTTCATCTATGGACACAACTATTCCAGGCTATTGCCACGCTGGAGTTTTGAAAGCAAATATTTCTATAGGAGAAAATTCATCATAGCGAGATTTTTAAAAACAGTGAAAAATTTTCTGAAGGAGCTATTCATTCATTTTTCCTTGTACTAATTTTACTATGATTTTAGCTCAATTTTTACTATACATAAGTATTTTGGGTTCTTTTCCTCGAAGGAAATCCGGAAGTTATGGATTAAAAAACAGGCTTAAAGAAGCCTTGTACTCTAAAGCGGGAATTGCTGTCCAAGTATTAAGTTTTATTATAATTTTTATTAAAAGAAAGCAGCCTATAGCTTTTTAGTAATTCACTGTTTTAGATAATTCAAAAAAGCTAACATATTTATTCTTAGGAAGGGTTTAAAAATTAATTTTAGTTGAATTTATCCTAAAACCTGCTAGGTTCACTTATAACAAGGAGATCGTAATGCTTTTTAAGAATACTTTAATTGCTTTGATACTATGTGCATTTTTCGGATACTGCAAGAACGAAGATGCTGAAGATAAAACAGCACGAACTTATGGGCTCGTAGCCATGGCACAGTCCAGTGCAGCTACAAATGCCTCTGCAACCTGTAAAAACTGCCACTCAGAAACCTCCGAACTCGGAAGAAAAATCCTCTGGGCCAAAGAAGGCTGGGACGAGTCGGTTCACAAAAACGGATACAAAGGTGCTCTCTGGACAAAAACAGGCTCTAATTGTTCGTACAATTCTACAACCAAAGCCTGGACCTGTACAGATGGAACAAAACCTACTTTTAATGACTGGTCTGTTATTGGTTATGAATGGCATGGCTCCGACGCCTTTTATTCCAATGGAGGTGGTTGTCAGCGCTGTCATACCCACGAAGGCTTCCGGGAATTTGTGGAAACCTATAATTTGAATACAACAAATTATGATGCAGCTATCGGTACAGCAGCCGTAAAATGGCCTTCTAATATTGGTTGTTTTACCTGCCACAGCCCTCATACAAACGGATCTTTTGACCTTCTGGTAAAAAATGGAACTACAGTTACAACTAACATTGGAACTACTTATAACAAAGCCAAAGGTAGTCTCTGTGCTTCCTGTCACCAGATTCGCGGTCCATCCTCCACTCAAACAGTAAACGATTACCTGATTGCTGCACTCAAAGGAAGTGGAATAAGCACCAGATCCACCGCTCACCACGGCCCTCAGGCAGACGTATTAATGGGAAAAGGGGGAGCTCAAGAACCTAGCAGTACCTACGGAGCTTATTCCAATTCAAGACATACAACTGAGACCGGTGCAGATTGTATCACCTGCCACCAGGTTTATGATAGTAACACTTCAACAGCAGAACGTTACGGTCTTTCCGCAGCTGTGGGTGGTCATGCTTTTGCGGTTACCGGAATTGTACACGGAGCAGAATCTGCAATTGCAATTGGTTGCGCTACATCAGGTTGCCATACCGTTCCTACTGGATCAACAGCAAACTCTAGTTTTGCCAAAAAAGCAACTACAGACGATGGCATGATAAGGAAAGGAGATGCTTACCTTCAAACCGGTAGTTCTGCTTACTATACACAATTGAACACCACTTTCAAGGCTTTAGCTAATCCGGATGATGTATCAGGTTCAAATACAGGTTGTACCGGCTTACTCTCTAAAGCAGCTACTGCTGCAGGGACTAAAATTACCTGGGCAACACTTGCGGACGGAGTCACCATAGATCCAAGGTGTGATCCTTCTTCTTTAACAACCCTGAAAGATAGCTCTGCAGGTAATGACTCAAATTCTACTAGATTTGCACGGGCATACTGGAACTTTATGCTTGTTAAAGAGGATAAGAGTAAGGGAGTGCACAACTATAAATATCTAAGTGAACTTCTATACGACTCCTGTGAAGATTTGAAAAAAATTCTTTCGGATACAACAACCAGTTGTGGAACAAGACCTTAATTAACATTTTGACCCGCAAATTAAAGAAAAGGCAGGAAGTATTTCCTGCCTTTTAGTATTATAGAATATTAGAATACAAAGATGAATCAACTATGAAAAAGAATGTAAAATTTTTATTTTTCCTTTCTATCTTAATTTTCTTCTCCTGTCAAAAAACCCAGAACGAAGTAAATAAAGAAAGAAATACAAATTCGGCCATAGACCTGGCATTAGCTTCCAGTGTCGTAAGTGCCGCCAATTCGCTGAATGCTCTTGAAAACTGTTCGGGATGTCACTCGGAAACCAGTAGTACTGGAAAGAAAATTCAGTGGGCACAAGAAGGCTGGGAGGAATCCGTACATAAAAACGGATATAAAGCTCCTATGTATGCTAAAACCGGTACGGCCGGTAATGCTTCCGACTGGACAGTAGTGGGTTATGAGTGGCACGGTTCGGATGCGTTTTACTCCAATGGTGGTGGTTGTCAGCGCTGCCATACTCACGAAGGCTTCCGAGAATTTGTGGGAACCTATGCTTTAAACGCAGCAAACTATGATGCAAGTATCGGCACATCAGCTGTAAAATGGCCTTCTAATATAGGTTGTTTTACCTGCCACGGCCCTCATGAAAATGGAAGCTTTAAAACAATTGTAGCCAATGGAACCAAGATTGTTACGAATATTGGCACTACCTATAGTAAGGCCAAGGGAAACCTCTGTGCTTCCTGCCACCAGGTCAGAGGACCCAGTTCCGGTCAGACCGTTGAAGCGTATATCCTGGCCAGCGTACAGGGCAGCGGAGCTGGGCTGAGGACCACCGCTCACCACGGCCCCCAGGCAGATATGCTTATGGGAAAGGGTGGAGCTGAGTATCCGGGCTATAGCTACAGCAATTCGGCTCATACCAATCAGGATAATGCTAACTGTGTTACCTGTCACCAGGTCTATGATAGTGATGCGTCTACAGCAACCAGATATGGACTTTCTGCCGGAGTTGGAGGGCATTCCTTTGCCGTTACAGGAATCGTACACGAAGTACCAACTGCTATTGAGATTGGTTGTAAAACTTCCGGCTGTCATACAAGTCCATCTGCAAAAAAAGCGACAGCAGATAATGGTTATATAAGAAAAGGAGATGCTTATATAGATCAGGATACAACTATTGTCACAGATTATTTTGCTACTTTAAATACAGCACTGGTGGCTCTTGCGAATCCGGATACTAATTGCACAGGTTTGTTATCCGAAGCCCTGGCTGTAATCGCTGCTGCAAATGGGAAAACCTACACACTTAAATGGGAGACCTTTGCGGATGGAACTACCGTAGTACCGAGGTGTTCTGTTTCTAGCTTAAGCTCTATTAGTAATCCGTCTGCAAACGCCGACTCAAACGAAATGAAGTTCGCCAGAGCCTACTGGAACTTTATGTTTGTTTTAGAGGATAAAAGCTTTGGAGTGCATAATACACGTTATGCGACACAGTTACTGGTGGATTCCTGCGCTGAGCTAAAGAAAGTAGCAACTGCAAGTGTAATCACCTGTCCGAGTAGGCCTTAAATCAAGGTATGATACATTATGAATGAAGGAAAAGAGTTTCATTAGGTATAATGTTCTATTTACTAATATACCCATTACATTATACCCTGGACTCTAAACTTTTATTCGTTAAGAAATTTTTATTTTTATCGGTCTAATGAGAAAGAGGAAAGAATGATAAACTTTTTAAGTAAAACAACAACGATAATGATATTCTCATTATTTCTCAGTTTTATTTGGAACTGTACCTATAACAAATCATCTGATGTAGAACAGGAAAAAATAACTCTGGGAATTTTAGTAGGAGCGGGGAAATCAGGCACGTCCTGTTCATCTGCCGCTACCTTTTCCAGCCTTGGTTCAGCCGGAGTAACGTCTAAGTGTTCAAGCTGCCACAGTTCTACAAACGCAACTGCGGGTGTAGACATGACAAGTTATTCTTCAGTTGCCGCCAAGGTCGTAGCCAAAAATCCAGCCGGTAGTGATTTATATAAAACTATTTCGAGTGGTTCCATGTCCAAATACGCTGACTCTTCTATAAAAGAAGCTGTATATTGCTGGATCCAGGCCGGAGCAACCCAATAAAAGGAGACCATCCATGAAAAAATTAAAAAATATTTTTATTACAACAGTATTCTTATGTTTTTCTATCAGTTCTATTTATGCTGTAGAAATCACCGAATCAAAACTTAGCGTAGATTCAGTTAATAGTAAAATGCTCTTTTCTCTAACCAAAACCATGTTAGGGCAAAAATCCAATATGAACGGTCTTGCCAGTAAATTTAGTGGCAGCGTTAATATGGATACAAAAGATGTGGATATAACTTTGTCTATGAGAGATGAAGACTTTAAACTTTCCGGAAGTTTCAAATACGCCAATACAAGAATGCATGAAACATACCTGCACTCAGGTAAGTATCCAACTGCAAGATTCGTTGGTAAAATTGCCTCCTATGATCCAGCCACAGGTAATGCAAAAGTTACAGGTGACTTAACCATTCACGGAACAACTAAACCTTATACGCTTAACGGAAAAGTAAGCAAAGAGGGTAGTGCTTATCTACTTAAATCAGCTTTTACAGTTGACCTAACAAAATTTGGTATGGAAGTCCCTGACATTAAACTGGCAACCGTTGATAAAACAGTAGAGCTAAAAGCCAAAATTTATTTAAGGAAAGCTCAATGAGATACTTAGTTGTTGTTTTATGTTTATCATTTTCTCCTTTTTTATCTCTTCTTGCTCAGGATGGAAACATTCAGAAAGCTTTTAAAGGCCCTCAAATCCTGCATCTTCCTTCTGCTACACCCATACAGAAGGATATTATGGATTTCAGGTTCAATCACCGCTTCGGAAATGCAAAATCCACAAGCTATGATTTATTAGGTCTTGATCAGGGAGCAAATATTCAATTATCTCTCGATTACGGAATTACCGACAAGCTTTCTGTTGGTTTTGCCAGAAGTTCGGCCTATAAAACCTATGAAGGAAGGAGCAAGTTTACACTATTTGAGCAGGGTTCTTTTCCTCTAACTCTGGCTATAGCCGGTTCCGTTGGTTTTGATACCCAGAAAAAAACTATAGATTACGGTCCCTACGTAATTCCCCAGGCAACCGGGGTTACCGCCCTTGATACTGTTTTGAAAAGGGATCTTAACCGCTATAAACTAAGCGTGAAAGATAGAACAGGGTATTTCGGTTCCATTTTAATGGATCGTAAATTTGGAGAAATGTTTTCCTTGCAGGTGGCTCCCCTTTTTGTTCATCGCAATTTCGTAAAACCCCATATTGCGAATGATCGCTGGGGTCTGGATCTGGCAGGAAGAATCCATATTGCCGGTGAATGGGCCATCATGTTTGAAACCATTGTAATGGATAAAAGAGATTATATAGGAGAAGATTATAATACAGTTGACTCCGAAGTTTATGGTATCGACACAACCAAGCAACTCACCGCCCAGGAAATAAATGATGGATACCATCTTTCCAAAGCCAGTGATTTGAACTATGTGTATTTTAGGAACGTATTAAGTAATAAAAAAGTTCCTCACTATTCTGTTCCTTTTAGTGTCGGACTTAGTTATGAGACAGGGGGTCACATGTACCAAGTTTTTGTAACCAACATGAGAGCTCTTGCCTATACACATTTACTTCACGGTGCTGATTACAACTACAATAACAGAGAATGGACAATTGGTTTTAATATCAATCGTTACTACTCGTTTGCAAAGGATGAAGCTAAAAAAGAATTCGAAGATTTCTAAAAAAGTATCCACTTAGTTTAGTATTTTTAATCTCAGGCGAGCCACCGATGGCTCGCTTGCTTTCGAGCTTACAACTCTTGTTGGACTGGCTCAGTTTTTAAGCGAACTAAGAGAATTGTTTTTCCGAACCCTGTAGAAAAGCTGATTTCTCCTCCGAGGGTATCGGTCATTAATTTGGCACTATAGGTACCCAAACCACTTCCTCCGCTCTTCCCATAGGTAGAGAATTTATTAAAAAATGTAGATTGAATTTGTATCGGAATTTCTCCATTATTTATAACGCGTATTTCAATATTTTTTTTTGTGAGAGTGTTTATCTCAATAAATACCGTATCATTCTTATGTGAGGCTTCAATTGCATTTTTTATCAGGTTACCTAAAAGTGGTAACAATAAATTTTTATCTGTTTCTATTAATAAATAATCATCCTGTCTTAAACTTCTTCCATTTAATGTTACCTGATAAGCGATGCCCCTCATTTCCTGGGACAGTAAAAAATGTCTGTGTAAGAGACGCCGCAATAGATCGATGAAATCAATAGTTTCCAATCTGGGGAAATAGGTACCGTTTTCAATTTTATATAAATTTAAAGAATTATCAATTTGCTCTAACATTTCAAAGGCCGAATCGCGTATAAACTGTAGTGCTTCCTTATCCTCTGCTTCAAGATCCTCATTATTATCCATAATAATTGTAGAGAAACCAACAATCGCAGATAATGGATTTTTTAAATCATGTCTGGAAATTCTATCTATTGTTTCCTTAAATTCTTCCAGTTTTTTTTGCCTGGATATATCAGTAAATGCCCATATAATTCCGGAATCAATTCTTCCGGGTTCAATAATACTACCAAAAAATTTGCAGTGAATAAGTTTCGCATTTTTTCTCTTTATTATCATTTCGGTTTCAATGGATGCATATTTTAGTAATTCATCATGTATCATTTTTTGCATCTTTTCATCATAATTCTGGTAGAGGAAATCCGGATCTCTATTTATCAACTCTTCCCTGGAATATCCGGTAATCATTAAACCTCTTTTATTCACCTGGTTCACTACTTTTCCATCTTTTAAATAGATAAGACCCACTGCATTATTATTAAAAATCGTTTCTAATTCGGATAAAGCATGGCGTAAACGGAAATTTGTATCTCTTTCTTTTTCTTCTGCAAGCTTTGCCATCTTCCAGTTATAGTATTCGTTTCGTTTTATTTTATGAATCTGGTTGGTAAGATAAAATCCATATATATTCACTCCGACTAAGGAAATAATCAGAAATGCTGATTCTACACCATGGAAGTTGTTTGTCGATACACAAAAATTAATATACAGCATGGTAAGAGAATAAATGAATGCAAGAGCTATCTGAAAAATAAATCGAATAGGAAGCCAGGTATAAAGCATAAATAGTATAATAAATCTTAATATGCTAATATGACTAAAGGTAAGAGGCCTTGTATAGTTAATGCTTTCCCCAATGATAAAAATTACTACAAACCAGAAAGCTAAGGTTAAATCGACAACTATAAATTTTTCTGAGGTTTTAATTATATACAAAACCAGAATAGAAATAGCTAAAAGAATGAAGCGTAAAAAAATTAAGCGATAGAACAGTGTTTTGTCAGAGAAAAAAAGTAGATAGTCGTTATAAATCAAGGAGGCAGATACTATGTTTATCATTAAAATAAGAAAAAATGCCGGTATTCTTTCACGTTTAAAACTGTAGGCTCTATACTCATGTTCGAGCTTCCTGTCTCTAAAACAACCGGTTAGATTTCTTATAAGTTTAGATTTCTGGTTTAAATTCATAAAAAAACAATTTATAAAAGGATTTAATTAGGATGAGATACATCAACCACATTATTCTTATCTTCTTTTTTTTTAATATTTTGTTGCTTATGAAGAATATCCAGTAATAAAATCCGATCTTCGGAAAAAAAATCCTTCATTCTCTCCTGTAACCGAAAGCGAAAGTTCCCGTTTTCATCCTTATAAAGCTCAAAAATAGATTCTCTATCCATTTTTACAATTCCTATTTATAACAATCGTTATTTATAAATACATTCCTTCTTTATCATAGCATATTATTTTGTATTTTTCTACTAAAAAAAACAATCTAATCTGTAGAAGGTAAGAAAAGGATATGATATTTTATAGGTTTGGAGCATTACCATTCAGAACTGCGGTTCAGCCATTTTTTTATTTCTTTCTTCTCCTACTCTTAAGTGCTTGTTCTCAAGCTAAAAAAAAGGATACCGGTATTCTGTATTCACTTCTGGGTTTACCTCCTGCATCTAAAACAGATTCGGCATTTGTCAAAGGTGTAGTTAGAAGCTTAAACAAACCCTTTCTGGTGATGCCCGGACTTGATTTATACTGGAAAAATAGTCATGAGGAATTGCGAACCGTTCAGACTGACGAAAATGGAAATTTTGAAATACAACTCCCTCCGGGTTCATACAATTTAAAATTAAAAAAGAATGAACTGGAACTGGGAGAAGCTAACATTCTTCTACTTGAAGATATTCAAATTTTATTTGTTGAGGGTTTTTTATTAGAAATAAAGGAATATAAAAGTCCTGACTATTATCCTTCCACTGAGCTAAATACAGGTCAAAGTTTTTGCCAGATACATAAGGATATGCAAAACAATCAGGATTATAAAATCTTCACCTTTGATACAAGCAATAAGTCACAATCGCAGGATGTTGGATTTTGTTTATCTTCTATAGAGTATTCGAATATTTATATCATGTATACAAAAACTCCGGATAGGAACATAAGGAATGCAGAGCCTTCTATAACAAATATTCTTCCTTTTCAATCTCAGATTCATCCAAATTATGTAGATGAATTTTTATATAAATCCAAACTTAAAACCCGGAAGAATGCTTCGAAACCTATGCCTAAAAAAGTAAGTAATCCGGGTTCGGATATTAAAACCTGGCTTACCGCTACTCAAAAGGTAGAGGGGAGTTGCTATACATCATTAGAATATGGAGAAATAGAAACCAGGTTGCGCTATTCTGGAATACTAGCCGGTGGGGTACCTTTAAGAATTTGGGTAGGTGATAGAGACTGGGCAGATAGCGGTCAAGCTGATAAGAAATTAAATGAAGAAAAAATTCAATCTGCCGTACAACATTTTTCATCAACAGATGGAATTTACTCTGTTTTACGCAATATTAGCGGAGAAGAATGGGGGGAGCATTCTTATACAAATTTAATCTCCGGAGTACATCCGGGAATAGATATTGTATATTTTGATATACACTGTGATAATTCATTAAGTGGTATTTTAGGATATTATAATTCAGCAAATAATTTCTTAAAATCTGAAGTTCCGTTCAGTAATGAGGCTCTTGTATTATTTATAGATTCTGTTTTTCTTGCCAGCAAATCCGGTTCAAGCTGGGAAGAAAGTGATGAAGCACCCACTCTATCGATTTTGACCCTTGCTCATGAATTTCAACATATGATTCACTTCTACCGAAGAAAGGTTTTAAAGGGAATTAACTCTGAAATCTGGTTCAATGAGTTAAGTTCTTTAATGGCTGAAGATATATTTCTTTCCCGACTTTCCGGAGGAGAATTAATACGGAATAATCGTTTTTATAAATATATCACTCACTCCGATTGTAGTTTGAGCGATTGGGATAAAAATCCATCACATTGTGACGTTTTTACCGATTACTCCCTGACCTGGTCATTTGCTGCGTTTTTAATCCGGCACTTCGGTCCTGAAATTTTGCGTGATATTGTCAACTCGAAGAAGTTATCTTATGAAGCAATAGAAGAGTCAATAAAGCAATCAGGTGTAGCTTTATCTTTTTCTAATATTTTAAGAAATCACGGTCTTAGCACTATTCTCAGCGATTATAAATCCTCGCTTCCTCTCTATTATGGGTATCCTGAAAACAATTTGGCTTATAAAGGACTTTCTCTTAAATTCCCTGAAATCAATCCTATTCACTTTCCTAAACCTACTTTTATCCAAACACAGTCTGTACAACAGGATGTTTCGAGTAACCAAATTTTATTATGGAAAAAAGACTTTAATGGAAACCTTCAAGAAAAGTTATATATCCCACCTGGCTATATTGTAACAGTTCTTCTTGAACCCAAATCCAAAAATCCATAGAGCTTCTCTGGGTAGGGAGTTTTTTTATTTACAAGTTCTCCAGTATTTTTCCATATTTTATTACAAAGGAGAAATGAATGGCAGTAGAGAATGTAACCGATTTTGGACCTCTAAAAGAATTACTCGGAACCTGGAAAGGCGATAAAGGGCTGGATATAGCTCCTGAACCGGAAGGAACAGAAGAAAGCCCGTATTTTGAAACAATTACTTTTGAGGAAGTCGGAGAAATAAAAAATGCAGAAACCCAGGAACTCGTAGCCATCCGTTATTTACAGGTAGTGCGACGTAAATTAAATGGAGAAGTATTTCATGATGAAACAGGTTATTGGATCTGGGATAAGAAAGATAATACAATTATGCTTACATTTTCAATCCCAAGAGCAGTAAATGTATTGGCCACAGGTTCTTTTACAAAAACAGAGAAAGAAATTATAATCAAGGTAGAAGCTATAAAAGAAAAGCAGGATTTTAGTATATTACAATCTCCTTTTATGCTTCAAAATGCAAAAACGAATAGTTTTACAAGAGAGTTCAGGATTTCTACAGATACACTCAGTTATTTCCAGAATGTGCATTTGGATATATACGGTAAGACTTTTGAGCATACCGATAAGAATGAATTGAGAAGAGTTTAACGAATATGAGAGGGCATCACTTCACTTATCATCATTGGATGTGGTAAAGGTTGGTATTTTATTTAGGAAGGGAGGGTTTAGTGGGGGGAGTCCGGGAAAAATTTTTAATTTTTCTTAGTAATAAATACAAAAAAGTGTTGACGTAGTGGAGAGTGTATGGGAAGTTGTTTTTCACGCGAGGGGCAGTAGTTCGGGACGAGGTAAAGGTTCTGGAGAATGATGCGAGTCGCAAGTTCATTATTAACTGAATCAAGTCGTATAGTAAAAAGTTATTTTATTGAGAACAAAAACAATAAAAGAAAGAAATTAATTAATAATTACAATTTTAGTGAAGACACCTGGAATTAGTAGAAGAAAAGAAGAACCAGGCTCATTCTTGCGAGACGTTAGGATTGCATGACGTAAGTTATGTGATAAGTAATATGGTCAAGTAAGTAAGGGCATACGGGGGATGCCAGGGCACTGAGAGGCGAAGAAGGACGTGGTTTGCTGCGATAAGCGACGGGGAGTTGTAAACAAGCGTTGATCCGTTGATTTCCGAATGGGGGAACCCGGCAGGCGATAGCCTGTCACCCATGCGAGTGGGGGCGATACCCGGGGAATTGAAACATCTTAGTACCCGGAGGAGAAGAAAGAAAGTTCGATTTTGTGAGTAGCGGTGAGCGAAAGCGAAAGAGCCCAAACCTCTGTCTATGTTACAGGCATGGACCGCTGTAGCAGAGGTGTTGAAGGAGCCACAAGTGAGAGTTCATGATCTCACGAAGAGTAAAAAAGGTTGAGTATAGAGGAACGGTATTGGAAAAGCCGACCAGAGAAGGTGAAAGTCCTGTATTCGAAATAATCAACTCTCTTAGTGGAATTCCTGAGTACCACGGAACACGTGTAATTTTGTGGGAATCTGGAGGGACCACTCTCCAAGGCTAAATACTCCTCAGTGACCGATAGTGGACGAGTACCGTGAGGGAAAGGTGAAAAGAACCGGGGGACCGGAGTGAAATAGAACCTGAAACCGTATGCTTACAAGGTATCAAAGCACTTGAGATGTGTGATGGTGTGCCTTTTGTAGAATGAGCCGGCGAGTTACTCTATGTTGCGAGCTTAAGACAGTGAGATGTCGGAGGCGAAGCGAAAGCGAGTGTTAATAGCGCGAGAAAAGTAGCATGGAGTAAGCCCGAAGCCAGATGAGCTATCCATGGGCAGGCTGAAAGTGAGGTAAAACTCAGTGGAGGGCCGAACCCGTTGACGTTGAAAAGTCTTGGGATGACCTGTGGATAGGGGTGAAAGGCCAACCAAATCTGGCAATAGCTGGTTCTCCCCGAAATAGCTTTAGGGCTAGCGTCATATGTTTAGTCACAGGGGTAGAGCTACTGACAGGGCTAGGGGGCCCACAAGCTTACCAAACCCTATCAAACTCCGAATACTGTGACTTGAAGTATGGCAGTCAGACTACGGGGGATAAGCTTCGTGGTCAAAAGGGAAACAGCCCGGACCGTCGTCTAAGGTCCCAAAATTCATGCTAAGTGTGAAAGGATGTGGAGATACGGAGACAACCAGGAGGTTGGCTTAGAAGCAGCCACCCTTGAAAGAGTGCGTAATAGCTCACTGGTCGAGTGTTTCTGCGCCGAAAATGTATGGGACTAAGCATGATACCGAAGACACGGGTGTGCAGTGATGCACGCGGTAGGGGAGCGTTCTTTCATCCGATGAAGATATACCGAGAGGCGTATTGGAGGAGTAAGAAGTGAGAATGCCGGCATGAGTAGCGTAAAAAGGGGTGAGAGTCCCCTTCACCGAAAACCCAAGGATTCCCCGGGAAGGCAAATCCGCCGGGGGTTAGTCGGGTCCTAAGGCGAGGCCGAGAGGCGTAGTCGATGGCAAGCAGGTTAATATTCCTGCACCGTTATGATTGTGCGAAGGAGTGACGCAGAAGGATATTTAGAGCGGGGCGTTGGTAGACCCTGTTGGTATATGTAGGCTATGAGAGATGCAGGAAAATCCGCATCTTGAGCGGAGGTATATCGGGAAGTCTCAGAGATGAGAATAAGCTAAAGATTCCAAGCTGCCAAGAAATAGCTTCTAAGTTTAGGTCATAATGTCCGTACCGCAAACCGACACAGGTGGGTGGGAAGAGAATTCCAAGGTGTTCGAGATAACTTTCGTTAAGGAACTCGGCAAAATGTCCCTGTAACTTCGGGAGAAAGGGATCCGAATTGAGTGAAGCCCCGCGGTGAAGCTCGAGTCGGACGCAGTGAAAAGAGGGTGGCGACTGTTTACCAAAAACACAGGTCTCTGCGAAATCGTAAGATGACGTATAGGGACTGACACCTGCCCGGTGCCGGAAGGTTAAGAGGAGATGTTAGCGCAAGCGAAGCTTCGAATCGAAGCCCCGGTAAACGGCGGCCGTAACTATGACGGTCCTAAGGTAGCGAAATTCCTTGTCGGGTAAGTTCCGACCTGCACGAATGGTGTAACGACCTCCCTACTGTCTCAACGAGAGTCTCGGCGAAATTGTAATGCCCGTGAAGATGCGGGCTACCTGCGATAGGACGGAAAGACCCCGTGAACCTTTACTGTAACCTGGCATTGAACTTTGGTTTATTATGTGTAGGATAGGTGGGAGACTGAGAGACATGGACGCTAGTTTGTGTTGAGTCATCGTTGAAATACCACCCTTAGTGAACTCGAGTTCTAACTGTGTGAATTACACAAGACATTGTCAGGCGGGCGGTTTGACTGGGGCGGTCGCCTCCCAAAGTGTAACGGAGGCGCCCAAAGGTTCCCTCAGCGCGGACGGAAATCGCGCAAAGAGTGTAAAGGCAGAAGGGAGCTTGACTGCGAGACCAACAAGTCGAGCAGATGCGAAAGCAGGGCTTAGTGATCCGGTGGTTCTGAGTGGAAGGGCCATCGCTCAACGGATAAAAGGTACTCCGGGGATAACAGGCTGATCGCGTCCAAGAGTTCATATCGACGACGCGGTTTGGCACCTCGATGTCGGCTCGTCGCATCCTGGGGCTGAAGCAGGTCCCAAGGGTATGGCTGTTCGCCATTTAAAGCGGTACGCGAGCTGGGTTCAGAACGTCGTGAGACAGTTCGGTCCCTATCCATCGCAGGCGAAGGAGATTTGAAGGAAGTTGCCCCTAGTACGAGAGGACCGGGGTGAACGGATCCATGGTGTATCAGTTGTCACGCCAGTGGCATTGCTGAGTAGCTATATCCGGACGGGATAACCGCTGAAAGCATATAAGCGGGAAGCCTCTCCAAAGATAAGATCTCCCTCCGCAAGGCTAAAGGCCCCGGGAAGATGACCCGGTTGATAGGCTACAGGTGTAAGTGTGGTAACACATTCAGCCAAGTAGTACTAATAGGCCGTGAGACTTGACCATATTACCAAAAACCCCATCAACTCGATGGGGTTTTTTATTCTCTCCACTTCATTTCATAACTAATTGGTTTTGGAATTATTTTACACAGAGAGTATGGGTTGAATAAGTTTTCTTTACTTCAAGATTGTATCCATAGTGGACAAGGTGTACTCTGGCTACATCTGCATTAAGTTCTTCTGAGGTCCAGAACACAGCTCCCTCCCAGTCTTTCTTTATTTTCTCAATTGAAGTGAAAGATTGGGGATCCGGTAAGGAAAATTGTTTTTCCATGCAGCGTTTCTTTGCTTCCTGCCAGTTTAATTGTCCTTCATAAGAGAACTTTTTTACATTTATAAGAGCTGGTTTTTTAATAGATGAACAGGATAATAGGGAGAATAAGATAAAAATCGTGTAGAACTTCATTTGGAACTTATCTCCTTTATTTCTTCCTCTATAGCTTCTAATCCTTCTTTTGTTTTTGCTTCTTTGAGTAAATCCAGTAGGCGATTCTTTGTTTCCTGTTTTTCTTTTAGTTTTAGAATTTCTTGTCTGAGAGATTCATGAAGCTCTTCAAATTCTAATTCGTTTATATCAAAAAAGCACATAAGTAAATCCTTTTTTAAGAGTGTTTTTCCACTTCCTCTTCAAAGCTTTTTCCTCTATACTTCTCCGGAGCAAAGCGAAGGTTCATTTTTACCGGAATATGAGGGTAGTATTTTTCATATTCATCCAATATTTCTTCATAGGGTAGGTCAATAAAACTTCCTCTCTCCCTTATGTATTCCATGTGTTTTTTACCGGATACATCGAAGGGGTGAAAGATAGCATCTTCCGTTCCATCAAAATCCAGAGGAATGACGCCGGCTTTCTCACAGAGTTTTTTATCAAAAGCGGGAGTGAGTTTAAACCATTTCCCATTAATTAAAACTTCTGTATACCCGTGAAAGATAAACACATCTGTTTTCATTACTTCTCGAAGTCGTTTCGAATTTAGATGGTTTTTCACATCCGCAAAGCCCGGTCTTGCCGGGAGTCCTGCCGAACGATAGACCGCGGTTAAGAGGATTGCTTTAGTAATGCAAAAACCATATCCTTTTTGAATCACCGAACTGGCTCGCAGGGCTTCTCTGTGCAGGTCAACACGGTAAGGATCATAAGAGATTCCGTCTCGAACATGGTAAAAGAGTTTAATAGCCATTTCCATTTCTGTTTCATTTCCTGAGAGGATAGGCCGGTAATAGGATTTGACTATTTCCGAATCGCTATCAATAAAATAGCTGGGTTGTAAATATTCTTTCATTATCTTATGCTTCAAAGGCCTTCTTAAATTGGGAAAACATCGAACGGCTCAGAGGGAGCCGGGTATTATTTTTCAACTGTACCTGAAAGGTATTATTTTTTCCATAGAGAATTCTTTCTACTTCTTCAAGGTTCACAATACAGGAACGGTGGATACGGATGAAATTGGGAGGAAGATCTTCTGATATTTTATCCATAGTTTTTCGAACTCTTTCCGAAGCAGAGTTTTTCAAATAAATCAGGGTATAATTCTTGTCGGATTCAAGATAGGCTATGGTTTCTGGTTTGACCATTTCCAGAGATTCTTCTTTTTTTACCGGAATAAAATCTTTTTTAATGCCCCTTGTTTTGACTGCGTTTCTTACCCTGACCATGGCTTTGGCAAAACGCTCTAAGGGAAAGGGTTTCGGAAGAAAATCGAGGACGCTGAACTCAAACGCGTCAATAGCGTATTCTGTATGAGAACTTGTAATGATCGTGTAGAAAGAAGGATTTGGAATTTGGCGCAGTAGGTCAAAACCATTCTCTTCATTCAGGTCAATATCTAAAAAAACAAGGTCTACCGGGTTGTCTTCTAAATAGTAAATCGCCGGAAATAAAGCATGAAACGTTTTTAAAGTCTGGATTTCTTTTCCGAAAACCTCTTCACAATAGCCCGCTATCCGCCTGGCAGCAGGGGGTTCATCATCAATGATTAGAATTCTCATTTCAGTATCAGATTTTTTTTTATAGGGATTCTGTTTTCAAGAAAAATAATTAAAAAGTAAGAATCTCTACCTTAAAGCCTTCTTGACAGGTGGTGCTTTTCAAAAATCGTATACCGATACAAGTAAAGAGGGCCTGCCCAAAGAACGGCGTTTTATGAAACAGGAAGTAGATAAAAGAAGAACCTTTGCCATTATTGCTCACCCCGACGCGGGAAAAACCACCCTTACCGAAAAACTTTTATTATATGGAGGAGCTATACAGATGGCCGGGGCTGTAAAAGCCCGAAAAGAGAGAAGGGGAGCTACTTCGGACTGGATGGCGATGGAAAGAGAGAGAGGAATTTCGATTACCTCGGCTGCCCTGCAATTTGAATATAAGAATCATGTTTTGAACCTTCTCGATACTCCGGGACACGAAGATTTTTCGGAAGATACGTATCGAACTCTCATAGCAGCGGATACGGCCATCATGGTTTTGGATGCAGCCAAAGGTGTGGAGCCCCAGACCCGTAAGCTCTTCAAGGTTTGTAGGGATAGGGGAATTCCTATCATTACCTTTGTAAATAAAATGGACAGGCCCACCAAGGAATTATTTGAGCTTCTCGATGAGATTGAGGAAGTATTGGGCATTACAGCAATTCCCCATGTCTGGCCGATAGGAACGGGTTTTGATTTTAAAGGAGTGTATGACAGGCAGGAAAAAAAGGTTCACCTGTTTGAAAAAACACCGGGAGGAGCTTTGCGGGCTCCCTTTTCCGTTTCCGGGATAGATGACGAGGGCTTAGATTCTAAGATAGAAAAAGAAATATTAGAAAAATGCAGGGAAGATGTAGCTTTAATTGAAGATGGAATCGAAGCCTTCTCTAAAGAGCGGTTTTTAGATGGTGAAATGTCACCTGTTTTTTTTGGCTCGGCTGTGAATAACTTTGGAATTCAGCTATTCTTAGAACACTTTTTGGATCTGGCACCGGCACCGGTTCATACTCCTCTCGAAGATGGAAAATTTTTAGATCCCTTAAAGGCTCCCTTTAGTTGTTTTGTTTTCAAGGTTCAGGCCAATATGAACAAGGTTCACCGTGACCGTATTGCTTTTGTACGAATTTGTTCCGGTAAATTTGAGAGAGGTTTGACTGTAACACATAATCGTTTAAATAAACCGGTTAAGCTTTCTTCTTCTTTTGCTTTTTTTGGACAGGAACGAAATACTATAGATGAGGCCTATCCCGGAGACATTATCGGGCTTATTAATCCGGGAACATTCAAAATCGGAGATATACTATTTTCCGGAAAGGAGGCTCCGGCTTTAAAGCCATTACCCACGTTTGCACCGGAAATGTTTGCTACCGTTTCTTCTCCCGAAAGTGCAACACAAAAGAGTTTTCGCAAAGGAATTGAACAGCTTTCAGAAGAAGGAATTTTACATCTCTTTAGTTCCAAGACTATCGGTTCGGGAAGTCCTATTATCGGGGCTTTGGGTCAGCTTCAATTTGAGGTTTTCCAGAGACGCTTAAAGGATGAATATAATGTAAGTACCAACCTTACCAACCTTCCATATCAGGCCTGTAGATGGATAGAAGAAAAAGATGAGACTGCCGTTTCTTCCACAATTCCCAAAATCATGGATAGAGAAGGTCGTTATGCTTTGATGTTTGAAACCGAGTGGGATTTGAATTATTTTCAGAGGAACCACCCTGATATAAAACTTTATGATTCACCGGAGTATATTCCTTCTTGAGTATTTACTAAATTTTAAGAGGCACTTAATTCTTTGCCTCTGTTTTATATTTTTTTTGTAAATTTAGTTCCTGTTATTTTTTCCTATTGACCGGGAAGTCTCTAACTGAAAAACTCTGGCTAACGAGATATTATGGATGATACTCATAATATAAAAAACGATTGCTTTGCCCTTATTGACTCAGCAGGAAATATTCTTTCCGTGTGTCATAACTGGCGAAATTTTATTTCATTGTTTGAACCCTACCTGCTTAAAAACCTTAATAGTAAGAATTATCTAGAATTTTATTCAAAAACAATTGAAGTTCCTCATGCACGGGGAATTCTTGAAGCTCTCAGGGCTGTTCTGAGTGGTAAAAAGGAAGAGCTTGAACTTTCTTATTTACAAGAGGATGCCTACTATTTACGGATGAGGATCAGTTCCTTAGCGGGAAATGGAGAATCAAAATTCATTGTTTTTCACGAGAATATTACAGATGTTCAATTGGAGCGTGAGGCCGAAAAAACTAAGCTCCAGGCTATTTTTCATAATACATTCGAGTTTATAGGCTTACTGGATCCGGAGGGCAGGCTTGTAGAAATTAACCGTACCGCTCTTGAAATTTTTAGTATTCAGAGGGAAGAGGTAATTGGTAAAGAATTCTGGTTGACTCCCTGGTGGACACCCTCTGAAGAATTAGTTGAGAAAATAAAATTTGGTGTAGAAAAAGCCCGTAAAGGTGAATTTTATAGAACTGAAAATACCCATATACTACCAGATGGAAATCTTATCTATGTTGATTTTTCTATAGCCCCTGTATTTGATGAGGATGGAAATCTGATTTATTTACTCCCGGAAGGTCGAGAGATTACAGAGATCAAGAAAATGCAGAATCAACTAAAAGAAGCCCAATTTGAAGCCGAGAAATCAGCTCAGGCAAAGTCTGAATTTTTAGCCAATATGAGTCATGAAATTCGAACTCCTCTGAATGGTATATTAGGTTTAGCTGAAATTCTCTTACAGGAGGCTCCTTCTTCCGAGCAACTCAAATACTTGCAAATGATCCATAGTTCCGGTAAAAATCTTTTAGGCATTATCAATGATATCTTAGATTATTCAAAGATAGAAGCCGGGAAGATGGAACTTCATGAAAGCATATTTGATATTCATCATGCTCTGGAGGAATTAGTATTTCCTTATGTTCAATTATCAAAGAAGTCTTCCCTGACTGTTTCTTACAAAATTCATCCGGATGTTCCCAGGTATATTTTGGGAGACTTGCTACGCTTGAAGCAGGTATTGAATAACTTCTTAAGCAATGCTATCAAATTTACCGAGAAAGGTTATATTATGTTAAGCCTGAAAGTAGATGAGATAGAAGGAGAAAATGTAGTCCTACATTTTCAGGTAAAAGATAGCGGTATCGGTTTATCAAAAAAACAAATATCCAATATTTTTACTCCTTTTATTCAGGCAGATAGTTCGATTACAAAGAAATATGGTGGAACCGGTTTGGGTCTGAGTATTTGCAAAAAAATTTCAGACATAATGGGAGGAAAGATATATGTAGATAGCATTCCCGGTCGGGGGAGTATTTTTCATTTTATCGTGAGTTTATCTGTAAGGAAGAAAATCGATGATTTTCAAATTATTGCAGGTTTAGAAGAGGATGCTTCTAACTTACATATTCTTTTAGCCGAGGACAATGCAGTAAACCAGGCCGTGTGTAAACATATTCTTAATAAATCGGGTCACCGCGTAACGGTTGTAAGTAGCGGTCTTGAAGCAGTCCGCCTGATAAAGGAAGAGAGAAGATTTAACTTGATTTTAATGGATATCAGTATGCCGGACATGGATGGACTAACGGCCTTGAGTCATATTCGAGAACTGGAAGGGAGTCGAAATCTCTATACGCCTGTTATTGTTTTGACGGCCTATGCTTTGCAGGGAGATAGAGAAAAATTTCTGGAATTGGGCGCGGATGATTATCTGTCAAAACCTTATTCCGGGGAAGAACTGCAAAGGCTTATAAGAAAATTTTCAAAAGGAGTAAAGAATTTTTGTGAGCTGGATGAGTAAAGAAGCGATTCAGGACTTCGCATATCCGCTGTCTTCTCTTCTGTCCGGATGGATATAGGCTAAGACAATATTTTCTCTGGCTATTCCTTTTTCACAGAGTATGTCTTCTATCGGGATTCCTGTATTATCTTGCTGTATATAAATTTTTTCTTTAAAGACAGAAAAATGTAAGACGCATTCATGAATTCTTTTTTCTCCCTCCCAGCCTGTAAGATACAGCAGAAATTTGTCTCTTTCTGAATCTATAATAATTTCAAAGTCTAATGGGTTGCCGTCCTGAATTCTGGCATTTCCATAGGTTTGCAGGATTTCTTTCAGGCAGTTTCGGATGAGTTTTAGTTTGTCCATAGGTACTGAATCGGAGTATCTCTTTGAAAAAATTGGAAGTTTCTCCCCTTGTCCATTGAAAAATATTCAGTGTCAATTATTAATGGCCCATTAGCTTTTTCAATCGCTCGATTTCTTCTAGTAGGGCCGCGTTTTGCTGGAAGGCCTGCTCTTTTGCCAGTCGTTCCTGTTCCTTTGCCTGTAATGCCTGTTCCTTCGCCTGACGTTCCCGTTCTTCCGCCTGTACTGCCTTTTCCACCTTACAAAGAAAAGAAAAGCAGAAAATGTCCCGGATGTTCTTCGAATGCTATGCTTACGGATCCTTAGTGCAGCCCATTAGTAAATAAGTGACTCTTTTTTTGCAAACATCCTGAAATTAGTATATTTCCTGTAAGTTTTTCCCGATATTTCTCGTATAATTCTTTTGGATTAGATGTTCCAACCTCTATAAAAGGCAGAAAATATTTGAGTGAATGACATATTTTCTTCCGAGTTCTTGTTGATATGTGTAATTCATATAATATTGGTCTAAATCAAATAGTTGTACCTTGGTACATGCCTGATAAAAGACACTAAATTTTTTTTCCCATTCTGTTATTATTCTATTAAAATATGAGTCTTCTCATGTGATAGGAATAATATAATGAGAGGGAATAAGATGAAATTAAAATTGATTTCAGGTTTTATCCTGTTTTTCTCATTTTTTCTTACTGACTGTACTAAAAAAAAGAAGATCCCCATTCCTCTTTTTAGCGGTATAAAAGGTGACGAAGAAATGGTCACAGGAAGTGGAACTGCCGGAGGCAGTTTGAAAAGTATCGTAGTCAGCCCTGCGAATAAGACAATAGCCAAAAATACAACGTTGTCTTATTATGCGACAGGTATCTACAGTGACGGAACTAATAAGGATTTAACTTCTACGGTTACCTGGGATTCCGATACAAAGACAACATCTACGATTGATACAGCTGGAAAAGCAAGTGGTCTTGCTGCCGGTACTTCAAAAATTTCGGCAAACTTTAATGGTGTAACAGGCAATGCAAACCTTACGGTAAGTTCGGCAACCATTAAAACGATTGAAGTTACGCATACGGATCCTATAGCAAAAGGAACCAACCAGAAACTTAAAGCTATTGCGATTCTTTCTGATGGTACTACGCAAGATGTAACGGATCAGGTTACCTGGACGACTGATGCACCCAGTGTTGCAACCGTTGACTCCACCGGTCTTGCACAGGCTTCAACTGCAGGTACTGCTCCTATTAAAGCTACTTTAGGCGGGGTAACCGGTACAGGAGATCTGAAGGTTAAGGATGTTACAATCGTATCAATAGCTGTAAGCCAATCGAATCCTTTAAGTATAGGAACTCAGGCACAGTATACTGCTGTGGCAACTCTCTCCGATGGAACCACCCAGGATGTAACGAGTTCTGTTACCTGGTCTTCATCCAACGAATCTGTAACAAAAGTTTCCAATGATACAACTGTAAAAGGTTTGGTTACAGCCGGTGGAGAAGGTAGTTCTTCGATTACAGCAACATTGAGTGGAGTGAGCGGTTCTGCACCAGCGTCTGTAAATGACGTAAGATTGGTTTCCATTTCCGTAGGAGCTGCTTCCTCTATAGCAAAGGGCACTGGAAAGCAATTCACTGCCATGGGAACATTTAGCGATGGAACTACAAAAGATATAACTTCTCAGGTTACCTGGATTTCTTCCAATACAGATGCCGTGCATATTAGTCCATCAGTGGGAACAGAAGGATATGCTACAGGTTTAAATGTAGGAACATCAACTATAACAGCTACAGTAGCTGGAATTAGTGGAACTGCAGAATTAACTATTTCTGAAGCAACCCTACTTTCCATAGAAGTAAGTGCCCCATCCAATAGCCTTGCAAAAGGTTTGAGTCAGAACTACACTGCAATAGGAACTTTCAGTGATGGAACTACCCAGGATATTACCAGTCAGGTTACCTGGTCTTCTACAGCCAATGCAAGTGTAAGTAATGAATCAGGTTCTAATGGAAAAGTATTTGGTACTGCAGTAGGAACTTCAAACATTACAGCCAGTCTGGGCTCTGTAAGTGCATCAAATAATTTAACTATAACAAGTGCTGTTCTTATGTCCATCGGAGTTACTCCGGCTGCGCCTTCGGTTGCAAAAGGAAATAAGCAACAGTTAACAGCAACCGGAATTTACAGCGATGGAACTACCCAGGATATTACTTCTCAAGTTACCTGGTCTTCTTCCAACACAGGGGTTGCTACCGTTGATAATACAACCAGTGGTGATAATACATCTGTTAAAGGACGTGCGAATACTTTAGCCAAAGGAGCAACCTCTGTATCAGCCAGTATGAATGGAAAAACAGCTTCCGTAAATTTCACTGTTACAGATGCAGTTCTTGTATCCATTGCTATTGATCAGGCTAATCCTTCTATTGCCAAGGGAACTACTCAACAGTTCACTGTTACAGGAACCTATTCCGATGGAACCACTGCTAACTTAACTTCTTCTGTGGCCTGGAAAGCAGATAGTAACTCGGATGGAGTAGATGATAGTCTTGTAGCTGCTATTAGTAATGCCTCTGGAACAAATGGTCTGGCTACTGCTTCTGGTTCAACCGGAACTTCTTCCATCACAGCAACTATTAATGGTATCACTTCTTCAGCAGTGACTTTAACGGTGACACCGGCTACTCTTGCTTCGATTGCTGTAACACCATCTTCTGATTCTGTTGCTAAAGGATATACCAAACAGTTTACAGCTACAGGAACTTATACAGATGGAACTACACAAAATATCACATCTTCAGTTACCTGGAGTTCCGATGCGACATCTGTTGCTACTATTAGCAATGCGGGTGGTTCGGAAGGTCTCGCTACCGGGGTCAGTGCCGGTTCTGCTAATATTTCAGCTACACTGAATGGAAAAACAGGTAGTGTTGGTTTAAATGTATCGAATGCTGTTCTTGTTTCTATTGGTATTACTCCTGCTGCACCTTCGGTTGCAAAAGGACTAACTCAACAGTTTACTGCAACTGGAACCTATTCAGATAATAGTACTGCAAATATTACCTCAGCAGTTACCTGGACATCCAGTGATACTTCTAAAGCTACTATAAGTAATGCAGGAGGTTCGGAAGGACTTGCCACTACACTGGCTACCGGAACCACTACAATTACTGCAACTACCGGTGGTGTTAGTGGAAATGTAACCTTAACTGTAAGTGCTGCTACCATTGCATCGATTGCCGTTACTCCAACCGGACAATCTATCGCAAAAGGTTTAACCAAGCAATATACAGCTACTGCTACTCTGACCGATGGTACTACTCAGGATATTAGCTCTTCAGCTTCCTGGACTTCAACAGATACCAATAAAGTTACGGTGAATTCTACAGGTCTGGCTACAGGTGCTGGTGTGGGTTCTGCTAATGTTACCGCTACTAAAGACGGTAAAAGTGGAAACTCAACTCTGACAGTTACAGCTGCAACTTTAGTATCTATAGCTGTGACTCCAGCTTCTCCTTCTATTGCGAAAGGCTTACCTCAACAGTTTACCGCTACAGGAACTTATACCGATGGTTCTACTGCGGATATTACTTCAAGTGTTACCTGGTCTTCTACTAACACTTCAGTAGCTACAATCAGCAATGCGGGTGGTTCTAATGGTCTGGCTACTACTCTGGCTATTGGTTCAACTTTCATTTCAGCTCAATTAAACTCAATTACTGCACCCAATGTAACCTTTAATGTTACTGCTGCTACTGTAGCGTCGGTTGCGGTAACTCCAGCAAATCCTTCTGTTGCAAAAGGCTTAACTCAGCAATTTACAGCAACAGCAACTATGACAGATAGTTCTACTCAGAATGTTACTGCACTCGCTACCTGGTCATCCAGTGACACATCGAAAGCAACAATCAGTAATGCTGGTGGTTCTGAAGGTCTTGCCACTACACTGGCAACAGGAAGTTCTACAATTTCTGCGGTTTATAGTGGAAAAACAGGAACTACAACTTTGACAGTAAGTGCAGCTACCATTGCATCGATTGCTGTAACACCAAGCGGACAATCTATAGCAAAAGGTTTAACCAAACAATATACAGCTACTGCCACTCTGACCGATAATTCTACTCAGGATATTAGTGCTACAGCTTCCTGGACTTCAACAGATACCAGTAAAGTTACGGTGAATTCTACAGGTCTGGCTACAGGTGCTGGTGTAGGTTCTGCCAATGTTACTGCTACCAAAGACGGTAAAAGTGGAAGTTCGACTCTGACAGTTACTGCTGCTACTTTAGTATCTATAGCGGTGACACCCGGTTCACCTTCCGTAACTGCTGGAGGAACTCAGCAATTTACAGCAACCGGTTCTTATACCGATGGAACCACTCAGGATCTTACTTCTACTGTAACCTGGAGTTCTTCGGCTACAAGTGTGGCAACTATCAGTAATGCGGGTGGTTCAAACGGTCTTGCAACTTCAGCCAGTGCCGGAACTGCTACAATTACAGCATCTCTGGGTGGAGTCACATCTACCGGGGTGACCCTTACTGTGAATCCGGCAATTACTCTGAATTCTATCAGTATTTCTCCTAAAGGAGACACTGTTGCAACCGGTTTTACCAAGCAATTTACTGCCACAGGATCTTACTCCAATGGAACAACTGCTGATTTAACCTCAACTGTAACCTGGTCTTCTTCTAACACCGGGGTTGCAACTATCAGCAATGCCAGTGGTTCCAATGGATTGGCTACACCTGTAACCGGTGGTTCTACAACTATCAGTGCCAGTTATGGTGGAAAATCAGATTCAACTACTCTAACAGTGAGTTCAATTACTCTGACAGGTATTTCTATCAGTGAAAATGCTACTTATCCAGTGGGTGCAACCAAGCAGTACACTGCCTGGGGTAACTTCTCTGATGGTAGTAAGGTAAATATTACTTCTCAAGTAACCTGGACTTCCAGTGCAACTAGTGCAGCGAGCATTAGCAATGCCAGTGGTTCGCAAGGTCTGGCTACAACTCTTGCCGCAGGTGCTACAACCATCACAGCGACTAAATCAGGGGTAACAGGAACTGCCACACTTACAGTAAAAGCTGAAAATGAAACAGCCGTTACTGATACATTTAGTGGATCTATTACCAGCAACATTCCAATCGATCTGGTTGTTAAAGACCAAAACGGAGTGGCTGTAAGCGGAGTTGTGATCAAGATCTTTGATGCCAGTACCAATGGCAATGTGCTTTTTCAGGCTCTGAGTGATGGTTCAGGAAGAGTGTCAGGAACCTTAACCATTCCGATGAATTCCAGTTCCATTACTGTCTATGGACAGGGTTACAAAGGTGGCTATACTTCGACAATGCAGGATATTGTTATTGTGAAGGATGTATCCGGAACTTTAAAAATAACTCTTTTAATCAAAGACTTTATTCTGGATACAACAGTTGCTAACCTGAATACTATTACCATTACTGATACAGACGGGGATGGTGTGGAAGATGCAAATGACGCTTATCCGAGCGATGCTTCGAAAGCCTTTAAAACTCGCTTTCCAAGCTTAAAGGATAAGGTTTATTCTTTAAACATTGAGAACAACTGGCCAAATCCATCTAACATGGACTTGAATGACTATACAGTTCAGTTCTACAACGAAGAAGATACCAATGCCTCTGGCAAGATTGTTGAAATCCGTGGTAATTATGAGGTTATTGTTCGGGGGCGTTATGAGTATGAGAGCCAAACTATACAATTAAGATTTAGTGGTTTGGATGTATCTGAATATAAAGCAACATACTACAGATATGACGGAACGCAAAGGCCATCCAGTTGGACTGTTTCGACTGTTTCTGGAGGGGCTGATACTGATTTAACAGTAACAAATCCTCTGGTTATTACGAATCCGACTGCAACACAGTTAAAAGATAATCTGGTAGTATTACCTAAATCTTCGAGTGCTGCTGCTACAGACGTTCTTTTAACTTCTGCTGGTGTTCCGGCAACCCATAGTACGGGAGGTTATAAACCTACCTATAAACCTTTTCGCCCTGGAGATATTGGTAGAATTAGTATTAAGTTGAATACCCCTGCCTCTAGAGATGAGGTTGGAAATGCACCTTATGATTTATATATGAGGTTCTATCAGACACCATCAACATCAGCTTCGAGTTTAAAAGAAATTCACGTTGCTGGTTCTGGCTATGTCTGGACTTCAGGTGAAACGACTTATTGCAGTCAGGCTCCTATTAGTGGAAGTGATGCAGATTGTATAGGTAAGGATAAATACAAGGCTAATGAGACAGCCTTAAAATTTGCCTGGGGATTTGTTGTGCCGGGTGTTTGGAAGCCACAGATTGAAGGTAACAACCTGAATAGTGCTTCTGCCTCTGCTTATCCAAAGTTTATTGATTGGATTAGTAGTAATGGTAATACCTATCCGGACTGGTATAAGGCAAGTAACATTGTCAATAGCAATGCTTACCAGATCCTGAATTTGCCAAACAAGCACTTATGTCTTGACTGTAGTGCCAGTGAAGCTTACGATCCGGGAACTGCCGGAAATAATAGCGGAGCTTACTACTGTGGTACTTCTGCCGGTTCACCTACAGGTTGTGTTCTGGGTGATCTGCCTGCCAGTTATGCTACTACACCTGATGTAGCCTTTATCGATGTGGTTAAGCAAAAAACCAGTTCATTAATGGCTTACCTCAAAGGTAAATCAGCCAAGATGTTACCTCTGACTATTATAGCTCTTTTGAGCCTTGGAGTTATCTTTGTTCTGAACAAAGTAAGAAGCTCCAGAGCCTAATCGAAAATAAATTTTTCATTGAAAGCCTTCCCTTCGGGGGAGGCTTTTTTATTCTTTTTGGAGAAATAGAATGTCTAAGTGCTATATGAAGAAACTATATTTGATTTTATTAATAATATTATCCCTGACCCTGTTCTGCGGGCAGCAAGACAATAAGGACAAGGGCGACAAGGGGAAAGACCCCAGTCTTTTAGAAGTATCCAAGCAAAACCCGACTCCTACCGGGCCCAGAACTCCTATGAGTGAATACACGGAAGAAGCTCCCGGTGAATGGGAAAAGTTTAAGGAAACCCATGTGCCTCAGATAGAGTATTTCTCAGAGAGGTCTCAGAACAACATTAAGGTTGTATTAAAAGCGGAAGGATACGACAATTCTCATTATATCGAACGAATTGGAATCATGGATAGAGACAAACGGGATTTTGATTCCAAAGCCTTAAAACGCGGACAGGTTCCTCAAGCAGAACTGACCCTGAAAGATATTCCCGAAGACTTAAGCACGGTAAAAGTTTATGTGAAATGTAACCTTCATGACCTCTGGACAGTCCCTCTCTCAAAAGTCAAAGAGTTATCGAAGTAGAGTCCCTGTTAAATAATTTAGCAGTGCTACTCTTTTTATTTCAACCGGCATATTGTGTGCCGGTTTTTTCTTTTTCTTATCTTCAGGTATCTAAAATTTAAAAATGAAACTTTTATCCTTCTCCATAGTGCAATTAACTGAATTTGTATTCCTACTTTCTATTCTGATAAACCTTCTTTCTTATGTCATAGGCTTTTTTATTATCCTGCATAAAAAGCATCTGAAGACTTTTTTTAGAACTCTCAAAGAAGGTTGGTCGGCCAAATATATCACCGGAAATATTGCAGCTTTATCGGCTCTGATAACTTCCTTAACTGTCTTCTGGTTTTTACTCGTCTTTAGTGCAAATCTAAAAAAGCTGAGTATACAAAAAGCTATTATCAAAAACCCTTATCTTTCTTCTTACTTTTTACTTGCCTTACTTCTGCTTTTGATTTATACGCTTATCATTTCCATTAAGAATATAAGAAAAGCGAGGGAGCTTTGTTCGGATATGCTCGTACTTTCCTACTGGGCTTCATCAGATAAGTTTTTTGATGAACTGGGTAAGGGTTTTTTAAGTCCCTTTACGGCTCTCAGTTCTATTTTTCGGAAGTCAGTGATTCAATCCCAAATGAGCCAATTAATATTAAGTTCTTTTATCTGGATGATAGGGGAGTATGTTTTTAAAATTTCTATAGTGGTTTCTGTTTTTATCCTGGGAGCCTGAGGAGAAGACCCCCATTTTTACTGTGAATCACAGGGCTGTAAAAAGAAGTTTTACTTCTTTTCTCCCATCAGGATTCTTTCTTTTTCAATTTTAAATCTGGCCATGATTTCCATTCTCTTGGAATTTAACCAATCAGGTCCACCGGTAGATTTGGATTCATTAAAGTTTTGTTCGGCTTCCATTAAGTCTCCCTTATACCACTGGTAAATGGCAAGGTTCCAATAAGCACTGGGGCTTGAGTCGCCGGAAATCGTCAGGGCTTTTTTCCAATTTTTATAGGCTTCTTCATAATCCGGGGGTTCTGTGTCGGCCCATTTGATACCGGCTTTTAAAAGGGCTTTTACCTGGTCTTTATTTTCATCGGCTACTCCTACCGGATCGTCATAAAGAGCCACTTCAAGGGCTCCCATTTTGGGAGAGATATTACTGGCAATGGAAAAAGCCGCCACTCTCACCGCCTGGGAAAAACCTTCTTGCTCGGAGACACAGGAGGGATTCCCTAAATGGCTGCTGACTACATTGGGTTGATTATAAGCATAGGTCAATGAATCTCCTGTTTCTACATTGATTAAGCGACCTTTAATATTCACTGTTGTAGTACGATAGCCGGTATATTTGGTTTCCGTAATTTGCTTGTATCTGAGACATTTACCTTCTTTATTATAACTTACGCAGATACTTTTATTATGCGTGGAAACTCTTACATCACATTGACTTACCGGTGGAGCAGGGGTTTCGAGGTAAAGAAGTCCGTCTATGGCCAGTTGTCTGCCCAGATCTTTAATATCACCTGTTATTCCTGTCTGACTCAGGGCGACTTCTTTCAGCCTATCTTCTCTGTTTTTAACATCTACAAGTTTATAGAACTTGAATTCCTGGAGAGTATTTTCTACTGAATCAGTAAGAGTCTTGGACCAGTTCCCGTATCTACCTCCACCAACAGGAGGGAATGTGCTCTGGTGATACACAGCAATATTTCTCTGACCTCTCATTACTTTCATGTAATTAGGAGGCATGGTTTCTACGACCGGTATTTTAATGTAGGTAGAGCAAGCTGAGAGAAAAAGAAAAATGGGGAAGAAATGCAAAAATATTTGCCTATGATTCATAAAACCTGTTTCCTATCGTATAAAATATTTAATATTGAAAGTGATAAATATTCCACCTGTGTCAATAGTTAAATGAAAAAAGTTTTAAATCGAATCATAAAATAAAATAAAAAATTCATATAAATGCTAAAAAAAATTATTGACTTTATCGAAAAACTCTGTTTTAGCTTCATTCGATAAATAGAACTACTAAGGTACAACTTAGAGTTCTTCAATTTTGGAGTTCATGATGGTTAAAAAACTACTTTCTTCTTCTGTTGCTGCTCTATTTGCTGCAACTCTTTTTGTTTCTCCGGTTTCTGCTAAAGGTGACTGTAGAGGTCTGGATGAGTCTAAATGTAAAGCGGATAACGCTTGCAATTGGGTTGGTGCTTCTAAGAGAAAAGGCAAAAATGGAAAAGATATCAATGTAAAAGCACATTGCCGTGGCAAAGGCGGTGGACCGAGAGTGAGAAAAGATGATGACAAAAAAGGTCCAAGAGGCGGAGATAGAAAAGGTCCAAGAGGAAATAGAGGTGGAGATAAAAAAGCTCCCGTTAAAAAAGATGGTGGCGACAGAAAAGGCCCCAGAGGCAAAAAAGACGCAGACAAAAAATAATTTAAAATAGAAATATAAGAGCCGGTGAGAACCGGCTTTTTTAGAAGATTAGACTATTGAAAAAAACAAATAAAACTCGATATAATTTAGACATTCAATCCTTTCGAAAACGAATCCTTTTCAGCTCCTCCCTTACTTTTATTCTTTATGCTTCCATTTTAACCTGGGCATACACTCGTATAGAACCGGAGTCCACGCAAAAGTTCTTTTTTATCAGTGCCTGCGTAATTGGAATTATAAGCTTTTTTTTATTTAAGAAATATACAAACCAGTTGCGAATATTGAAAAATACTTATATAGAAATAGAAGGAAAGGTTCTCAGACAATATACAATTAATAATATATGTACTGAAATTGATCTGAAAGGGGTCAGTGGTTTGCAGAGAGATTCCTTTCGGGGTTATCCTCGTTTGTTGCTTTTAACACCGGAGGGAAATTTTTCTCTCATCAATCCGGTGCAAATCGAAAAGCTACAGGTAGAACTGGAACAAATTATTGGAAAAAAAACAGCAGCCAGAATATTTAAAGGAAAAGAAATACTCACGAAAGCTATATTTTTCTTTTCTCCCTCTGTTATAATTGGATTTGTTTACTTATTTCAAACCAAAATTTTTGATACTATAAAACTTCATGTTTATATGGTTTACATAACCTTCATCATAAATCTTATGTTTTTTCTACATTCTTTCAGTGAAGATAAAGTGGAAGGTGGAATTTCGGCTAATTTGGTTCGAAAGCTTTTGATTATTCTGGGAGCTACTCTTGCCTACCTGCTATACAGCGTTTTTGTTTCCGGGCTTTTGTAAAAAGCCGAGAGTTTTTACTCCTGGGCGAGGCACCGGTGACTCGCCTGCTTCTCAGAAAAAATAAGGGCTTATAAAATTTTCTTGTAAAGAAAAATAGAACCTTTCTAAACTGGTCATGAGAAGTCTCAGGATTTCATTGAATTTAAGGAGTTTCTTATGAACCAGAAGTTATTCGCTTCCATACTGATGTTGTTTAGTGCATTTATCGGTACCGGTCTTTATGCCCAGTCCATCCCGCTTAACGAGTTATTTGCCAGACCGGCAGTTATCGGTGATTCTTTAAGTCAGGGGTTTTATGGGGCAACGGTTGAACAAAAAACACAAAACTGGGCTTACCCGGTTCTCGTTAGCAAGCAGGCGGGTTCCAATGTATCTTATAACAAGTTAAAAGGACCCTATTTAAATTTTGAGGATGTACTAAAAGGTAACTGTGGTGTTTTTTGTACAGCTTCCGGAGTTATTGGTGGAAATGATGGGACAGTTGCTTTACCTACTCATGCAGGCATCACCGGTGCGGATTATACAAATGCACTTTATACCAGCGGAGCCTGTGAAGACACGCGGGCAAAAAAATGGGAAAAAGAATGGTATTGGAAAACCTGGTATTGGTATACCTACCGCTGGGTTGAAGTCGCCGATTGTCAGGAACCCGATAAGTTTCACAGTCTGGGTCTTCGTGATGCAGGAACTCAGATAGAAATTATGGAGAAAGTGAAGCCAAGTTTTATTTTTGCTTCAGTAGCTGCCAATCATGTCCTGTGCACGGCTCTACATACAAATCTTTCCTGTCTCGATGAAGCTCGCTTTAAAACCGATTTCAATGAGGCTATGAGACGTATTTCTGCGATAGGAACCGTTAAGGGAGGAGTTATCTTTACAATTCCTTATGTAACTTCAATTGCATTTTTGGAAAAATATAAGGACCCTCAAAATAGACCGGAATACAGTGGTTTAAAAGCTTTCTTTAGAAGTTCCGTTTCCGATCCTTCTCAGGTATTGGATGATACAGAAGTTAAGAAAATTAAAGAATTCTCAGATATGTTGAATTCTGAGATTAAAACAAAAGCCGCTGCTATGGGTCTTGCTGTAGCTGACTTTGCTTTGATTTTTGATGATATACAGGAAAATGGAAGACCTATTAGCAGTCCATCCGGTTACTCTCCGGGTTCAGCAACTACTCATTGGCCTTTGCAAAATAAACCGGGAGTTTTCGGTCTGGATGGAGTTCATCCCAATATGTACGGACATTCTGTTATGGCCAATGAGTTAATAAAAGTAATTAATACCAAATATGGTGTGAACATAGCAGAAGTATCTGAATATACAGCCTGGTACTATGATACCCTGAACCAGAATCCTGTAGATTTGAAGAGTTTCTTAAGTGATGGCTGGATGGGACAATTCTTATCCTGGGTTATTAGTATATTCGCTTAAATAGAGGAGAAATTATATGAAGAATAAACAAGGACTTATAATTACTTTAGCAGTATTGGTTATTTTAGGATTAGCTGCTTTCTTTTTTATTCCGGATGGTTCGATAAAGACGGTTAAGAAAAGCAACCCAAAAGAGGATAAGCTTCCAAAGTTACCTTCGGACTCCGGGGATGATTTTTATTCCAGCATCTATACCGATGCACCTAAGCCTGAGCAGGAAGAGCCAAGATTGGAAAGTCAGGTGAAAAATCTTTGGCCACATTTAGCTATTCAGATCAATTGGAAAGAAAAGAAAGAACGGGTAAAAAAAGAATGGACCGAGTTTTCAGCAAAATATCCGGACAATATTTACATTCCTTCGAGTTTTAAAGCTCCGAGTACGGAAGAGGAAAAAAAGCAAGCCCGAAAAGAAAATGATACATTTCTCTCGGTTTTTACCGGTGCTTCCCTTTCTGAATTAATGGCTCGAAATGCAAAACCCGGAGAATTGGCGAAGGATCCCGGAGCAAAAGCATTCAAGCCGGAAGAGCAAAGAGCTTTTTTTTCTTACAAGCAAAAAGAACTGAAGTCACGCATTGAATTGGTAGAATATGCTATGAGTTTTAATAAGTTGTTGGGAGATCAGGCAGAACTGGCTAAAAAAGATTTGGAAGTATGGAAAAAGGAACTTCAACAGATAGAAGAAATTTCTAAAACGGTACCTAAAACATAAGCTTCTTTTTCCTTCCCCATTTCCCCTTCCCCACGCTAAAGCATGGGGAAGGATAGGTATTTTATGGTAAAAGCAACGTGGGAAGGAGATTGTAAGAGTAAGCTGATTTGGCTATGTATACGAGGATAAGGGCAAGGGAGAAATAAAAGCCCATAGGGATAGCTGTTTTTCGAAAGACTTTTGTTTTGTCCCTGAGAACAAATGAGACAAGGAGGGCAGTGATATAGGAAGCATTCAGAAAAAGCATCCACCAGGGATGTCCGGCGAGATAGGCGAAGACGGGGGCAAAGATAACATCGCCCAGTCCGATTCCTTTTGGATACAAAAGATACAGGGCAAGAAAGAATATAAGAAATCCGGCAAAAACATAGACTCTAAGAAGGCCAAAGGGTTCCTCTCCAAAAAAATAATTTGCTATTGTTCCGAAAAGGAAAATAAAGGGAAGGTTTTCATAATCCAAAGAAAATTTTTTCCAATCGGTGTACATGCTAATATACAGATGTCCTAATAGAAGGGTGCAACTGAGTCCGAAGAAAAAACTTCTGGATAAGTAAAATGTAAGAAGAAAGAAGAGGCCGAAGCCGAGTTCTGTGAGCGGATAATGAAAAGGGATTTGGTAATGACAATAGCGACATTGCTTCAAGGAATAAAAATAGCCGAAAACAGGAACGAGAGAGTTGATAGGGATTCGCTTCCCGCAGTGATTACAGGAGCTGGGTTTTGTTAAGAGTTCTTTCCATTTTTGAGTGTTGGAATAGCGTTTTCTTTCCGGGGAATAAAAAATTTGGAGGATTCTCTCTGCCAGGGTAACATAAAAGCTTCCGAGGGAGAGAGAAATTAAAAAACCAAAAAAATAGAAATTAAACTCTCTAAGGGTTTCGGGCATTAAGTGGCCAGTTCTTTTAGGGCTTTCATTCCTTTTTCCAGATTCTCCCGGGTAGAGGCAAAACTGATGCGGATATAGCTATGTGAATTGTTGAAGATAAAGCCGGGAACGAGGATAAGTTTCTTTTCTTCTATAGCTTTTTGTACGAACTCTCTATCATCACCCTTTATCTTGATGAAGAAGTAAAAAGCACCTGCACTTTTCTCTAATTCAAAAACATCTTTTAACTCGGAGTATACATAGTCTCTTTTTGTTTTATAGTCGCTGATATATTCCGACATATCTGTCTTGAGTGCTTCTATCCCGGCATACTGCGTAATCGAAGGAGCACAGACCAGGGTATATTGTTGCAGGGTGGTAAGTGCCTGGCAGACGGGAGCCGGTGCGAGTATAGAAGCGAGGCGTAAGCCTGTCATACTATATGTTTTAGAAAAACCGGAAAGAGTTATGGTTTTCTCATAAAACGAACCCGGAGACAAAAAGGTTTTGTCGTAGTCGAAAAGTTCATAAATTTCATCCGAAACAAGGTAGGCCCCTGTTTTCTCTGCTAAATCCGCCAGCAATTCGAGTTGTTTTCGTTTTAAGATATAGCCGGTTGGGTTTGAGGGGGTGGAGAATATAATAATTTTAAATTTCTTATTCAAAAGAGGTTTAATTTCTTCTTCTCCAAATTTTTCCGATATAGTATGGATCCTCGCTCCATTAAATTTAAGCATGGATGGATACATGAGAAAATACGGAGAAACAACCAGACATTCATCGCCGGGGTTTATGAGTGCATTGAAAAGCAGGATGAAAGCCGAGCTTACCCCTGAAGTAATTAAAACCCGTTCCGGTTTTGCATAGTGAATGCCATTGACTTTCTCATACTTCTCTATCATGGCTTCTTTTAATTCCGGGATTCCACCTGTCAGGGTATAGGCCGTTTTACCGTCCCTGGCTGCTTTGGTCAGGGCCTCAATAATGTTCGGCGGACAGGCAAAATGGGGCTGACCGATGGATAAATTTATCGGATCGGTGAGCTTGTTGGCGGCTTCGAAAGCCTTACGAATGGGAGATGTATCTAAACCTTTGATTCTATCGGATAGGGGAAAATCCATAAGTAAACAGGTTATTTCGGTATTTATTGTGAGTCAATCGGTAATCTTTCGGCCACAGGCAAAAACTAACAGAAGATTTGCTCCAAAACTGTTATTATTCTCCTCTCAGTCATCTTTCACCTTTGGATTGAGGTTTGGATTCACCTTTGCATTCACCTCCTCATTCACCTTTGTTTCACCTTTTCCGAAAGAAGAGGTCGTAGAAAGCAATGTTCCGTACCCTGTTCTGAACGTGAATGGTGAGTGAAAGAAGAATGAATGTAGAATAGGAGGATTGAAAAAAAGTTCCAAAAATTATCCCAAAAGTCCAGTTTTAGTTTTCCTTCTATAGAAAATTTTTGTTCCTTCTGTGCATTTTCAAACCCTTTATAGTAGGAGATCATAAAATGAAACAGGAAGAATCAGAAAAATCAGCGGGGCTTTTGCCTTTGCATGTGGACATAGTATTTAAGATATTCTGCATAAAAAACCCCAAATTATTGATGAACTTACTCAATGCAGTCTTAGGCTTTGAAAAAGAAGAAAAGATTAAAGAGATAAAGATTTTGAACCCGGAAATCCCGGGAGATTTTCATGATGAAAAAATTTCCATACTGGATATACACGCGGTAAATGAAAAAAAAGAACATTTCAATGTAGAAATGCAAACCAGTTCCCAGAGCTTTTATGGGAAAAGAATCCTTTACTACTGGGCCAGGCTTTACACGACGCAGATAGATAAAGGGGAAGAATACGGTGATTTAAAGCCCGTGTATTCCATCTCGTTTTTAAACTTTCAAATGAAACAAACCAGAAATTTCCACTCCAGTTTCCGGCTACTGGAAAAAGACAGTCCTGAAATACACTTGACGAAGGATCTTGAAATTCATATAATAGAACTACCCAGGTTTAAAGGGAATCTTGAAACCCTTGAGACAGAACTGGAAAACTGGGTATACCTTTTACGAGAAGCGGGACAGCTAAAGGAAAGAGAGATGAGCGATTTAAAAATCAAAAACCCTGTAATTCGAGAGGCTGTTGAAGCTCTTCAGGATATTTCTCTGGACAACAAGACCCGGAATTACTATGAAATGCGCCTGAAAGCCGCTCGTGATTATGAGGCTATGAAAGACTATGCGTATAAAGAGGGGAGGAAGAGCGGTTTTGAAGCAGGAATAGAGAAAGGAATAGAAAAAGGCAGAGAACAAGAACGCCTTCTGGCCCAGGAAGAGATAGAGAAGACACAACGCCTTGCGAGTATTCGTGAAAAACGAGCCGAGCATAAAAAAGCCCTCAGGACTGCGATAAATTTGAAGAAAGAAGGAGCTGAGTTAAAATTCATATCCCGTATTACAGAACTCCCGGAAGCTTATTTGGAGAGGTTTTTTCGGAAAGCGTTTGGGGATTAGAAATTAGAGGTTTGGAATTAGTGACTTTTCTTGAAAAGCTGGCTTTCCAAAAGGAAAACAAGTTCACAGGGGAAAGGTCTGACATGGAACGGTCGCGACCGTTCCTTACTAATCCCTAATATCTAAACACTAATACACAAAATGGGCTAATATGCAAATCACTTGCACTCGGGGTGTTATACGAGAATTGCAGTGTGTAAAGTCAAAACATAGTGTATAGAAAAGAACTTTTAAATTTAGCAATCATAAGAGGAGAAATATGTCAAATAACAGCGTTACACTTCACAGAGTTTTTGCGGCACCGGTAGAAAAAGTATTTAAGGCCTTCACAGATGCTGATGCAATGGCGTCCTGGTTTCCGCCTTATGGGTTTGTTTGTAAAGTACATAGTCTTGACTTTAAAGTTGGAGGCACATACAAAATGTCTTTTATAAATTTTACCACAGGCAACGGTCATTCCTTTCAAGGTCAATATTTAGAAATTCTACAAAATGAATTACTAAAATATACAGACCAATTTGACGACCCAAATATGCCAGGACAGATGATTACCACTATCAAATTTAAAAAAGTTATTTGTGGTACAGAGCTTTTCGCTTTGCAAGAAGGCATACCTGATGTCATACCTGCTGAAATGTGTTATTTAGGCTGGCAAGAATCATTAGACAAACTAAAAAGATTAGTAGAACCAAATATACCGGATGCTTAAAGTATCAAAGTATGGCACAAATCAATCTATGGATCAATTTTAATGGAAACTCTGAGGAGGCTTTTTCATTAAAAATAGCTTGTACCTGCAAAGGCATATAGTCTTTTTGACTATATGCAGCCCTCGCCATGTTCGCTTTGAAAAAGATTACTGGAACGAGCATTTTCTGCTTTTCTTTTCTCTGTGAAGTGGCAGATTTCACCGGGATACACACGATACAAAAAGGAAATAAAAATCTTGCCAAATTTTAGATTATCTAGATTCTTTTTAGTTTTTAGGATAGAAAAATGGAAGAAGCACCGGACATGATTGAACAGCTAAAAGTCCAGATCGAAGCTCTGGATTTGGAGAAAGAATTTTTAAAATCCGAGATCGGAACTTCCGAACCGGAAGAACTTTTACTTTTAATTAAAAATATGGAAGAACAACTGGTCGATTTATACAGACAAAAAGAAGAATACAGGGTGGTTCAGGCGAAAGCTATTCAGATTCTTGGACCCAAAACCGTTTATATAAAACAAGGATAAGGAAGTGATATGAGTTCTGAATTACTAAAACGAATCCAAAAACAGGGAGAAATGTGGGCAAAATCAGGCATGAGGTTCTTAGACGAGGACCGTCTGAAATCTATTGTGGTTATGCCCCGTTCTGAAATTGACCGTCTCGATATCGGAGTGGTCAAAGTGGATGATAAGGGTCAAATTCTTCTCTATAATCGCTATGAGTCAGTGAAGGCCAAAGTGTCCCCCCAGGAAGCGGAAGGAAAGAATTTTTTCACAGAAGTCGCTCCCTGCACCAATAATGGAATTTTTAAAGGAAGTTTTTCCAATGGAGTGCAGGAGAGAAATCTGGATCTCATTTTTCCCTATACTTTTACCTACAAAATGAAACCCACCTCCGTGATTATTCATCTTTATAGAGATAATCCTTCTTCTAGCAACTGGATTTTTGTGAACTGGAAATAAAATGGACGAAAAGAAGATAATAGAAGCCCTCGAACAAACGCTTATCGGGCTTTATAGAGACAAGGAAAGGCTGGAAGAAGGCCTGGGTACCTCCGATTGCATGGAGATTGTATCTATCTACCGTAATTTAGAAGCCCAACTCCAGGATCTTTATAAAGAAAGGGAGAACGCCATCTTTATTGAGGGTAAAGAGATTGTGATTGAGGGAAGCAGAAAAATTCGAATTCTTACCGACACTGCCTCCTCTTCTTTAAATTAAAGATTCGCCTACAGCCTGTCTTAAAATAGGCTTATCTATTCAAGAAAAGCAAGCTGCAAGAGCCTGTAGCTTCATTTTCGGACAGGCTCTTATAAGCCTTACTCGTTTTCTCTCGAACTGGAAGTAGTTTTCTACTTGACAATACGAAATTGTTTAGCAATCTATCCTTGCTTTTTTTAATGGGGAGAACCGTATAGATGAGTAAACCTTTAATCGTACAGAGTGATAAAACTATGCTTCTGGAAGTGGATAACCAGGAGTTCGAAGAATGTCGTAATGTGATATCCCGTTTTGCCGAGCTCGAAAAGAGTCCGGAATACCTTCATACCTATAGAATTTCTTCTCTTTCTCTCTGGAATGCTGCTTCTACCCGCATGTCTGCGGAAGAAATTGTAGAAGCCCTTCATAAGTATGCCCGTTATTCCGTTCCCAAAAACGTGATCAATGAAATTCAGGAGCAAATCAGTCGCTACGGTAAGGTAAAGCTGGTGAAAGATGAAACCGGCGAGCTGGCCATTATTTCTAATGAAAAAGGTTTTATCCAGGAAATAGGGGCTCATCGTTCCATTCAACCCTATATACAGGAAAGAATAGGACCCGATAAGATTCATGTAAAGAAAGAGTACAGGGGACACATTAAGCAGGCCCTGATAAAAATAGGTTTTCCTGTAGAAGACCTTGCCGGCTATGATGAAGGTAATAAATTCCCCTTCAACCTGCGACCGGAAACCGTAGGTGGGAATAAATTTGGCATGAGGGACTATCAGAGAGCTTCTGTAGAAGTATTCCATGCCGGTGGCACCAACGAGGGTGGTTCAGGAGTAGTCGTTCTTCCCTGCGGTGCCGGAAAAACAATCGTAGGAATTGGAGTGATGCAGATTATCGGGGCAGAAACCCTGATTCTTGTTACAAACACCCTCTCTATCCGTCAGTGGAAAAATGAGATCCTCGATAAAACCGACATTCCGGAAGAAGATATTGGTGAATACTCCGGTGAAAAAAAAGAGATTAAGCCCATTACCATTGCAACTTATAACATTCTAACCCACAGAAAGAAAAAGGGAAACGATTTTACCCACTTTCATATTTTCTCGGCTAATAACTGGGGACTCATTGTCTATGACGAGGTTCATCTCCTTCCGGCACCTGTTTTTCGGATGACTTCCGAGCTTCAGGCCAAACGTCGTCTCGGTCTCACAGCAACCCTGGTTCGGGAAGACGGTCTCGAAGAGGATGTATTCAGCCTGATAGGGCCCAAGAAATACGATGTTCCCTGGAAAGAGCTGGAAACCAAGTCCTGGATTGCCGAAGCAAGGTGTATTGAAATTCGGGTTTCTATGGAAGATGATCTCCGCCTGAAATACTCTGTTTCTGATGATAGGGAAAAATTTCGTATTGCTTCCGAAAATCAGGAAAAACTCAAAGCTATTGATCTTTTAATCAGACGACATCCGAATTCCAATTTGCTTATCATCGGACAGTATATCGATCAGTTAGAAACGATTTCGAAAAAGTTTAAAATTCCTCTAATTACAGGAAAAACACCACTCAGTGAAAGGCAGGAACTGTATAATGCTTTTCGAACCGGTAAAATTAACTCACTGGTCGTGAGTAAGGTAGCCAATTTCTCGATTGACCTTCCGGATGCTAATATTGCTATCCAGGTTTCCGGAACTTTTGGTTCGAGGCAGGAAGAGGCCCAGAGGCTGGGTCGAGTGCTTCGTCCCAAGCAGAATGATAATACAGCGATTTTTTATTCCCTTATTTCTCGTGATACCAGCGAGGAGAGATTCGGCCAGAATCGTCAGCTTTTCTTGACCGAGCAGGGATATGAGTATTCGATTTACACTTACGACCAGTTTAGAGAAATGGTCGAAGAAGAGCTTCAGGAAAAAGAAATAGCGAAAGTATAGGAGAAAGCATGATTCTTCAAGCCAAACGTTTAGATGTTATTGAACCCTCCCCCACACTGGCAATTACTGCCAAAGCCAATGCTTTAAAAGCGGAAGGTAAGGATGTAATCGGATTCGGAGCCGGAGAGCCCGATTTTGATACTCCGGAACATATTAAGAAGGCAGCCATTCGGGCTATGGAGGCCGGAAAAACGAAATATACTCCGGTAGCCGGAACGGTTTCTCTCAAGGATGCCATTATCCGAAAGTTCGAGAGAGACAACCAGCTTAAGTATGGAAGAAATAATATTATAGTAGGAGTAGGTGGAAAGCAGGTTATTTATAACTTTTTTCTGGCCACTTTAAATCCGGGAGATGAGGTGATTATCCCGGCTCCCTACTGGGTAAGTTATGCAGATATAGTGAAGTTGGCCGAGGGTGTTCCTGTTATTGTGAAAACAAAGGCAGAAAATAATTTTTTAATTACTCCGGAAGAATTGAAGCAGGCTATTACTCCCAGAACAAAAGTATTTTTGTTTAATTCTCCTTCCAATCCAACCGGGGCTGCCTATTCAAAGGCCCAGCAGGAAAAGCTTTGCGAAGTTCTACTTCAGAAGGAAATCCTAATTTTTACAGATGATATCTACGAAAAAATTATTTACGATGGCTTTGAGTTTTTCAACCCGGCTATGCTTTCGGCTGAATTAAAGGAAAGAACTTTTATAGCCAATGGAGTTTCTAAAACCTATTCTATGACCGGTTGGAGGATTGGTTACGGAGCCGGAAATGAAACTATCATTAATAATATTTCCACCATGCAGAGTCAATCTACTTCTAACGCAACTTCCATTGCTCAATATGCAGCAGAAGAAGCTCTAAATGGAAGTCAGGAATGCGTGGAAGAAATGCGTCAGGCTTTTGATAAGCGCAGAAAATCCATTGTGAGCCTTTTGAACGCAATTCCCGGTGTGGACTGTAATACTCCCCAGGGAGCGTTTTATGTGTTTCCGTATATTCAGAAGGTTTATGAGTTGGATGGATTCCAAAAGCTTTTACAAAATACAAAAGAAACTTCTAAAAGTAAAATTTTCTGTGACCATCTTTTATCAAAATACGAAGTAGCTGTGGTTCCGGGTTCTGCTTTTGGAGATGATGATGGAATTCGTCTTTCTTATGCTTTATCCCAGGGAGACATTGATAAAGGTGTGGCTCGTATCCATAAACTGGTAGAAGACCTACAAAAAGGAATAATTTAAGTGGTTCAGGAAGAATTTATTCGTAAAGAATTAGCTAAAGTCAAACATCCGGAAAATAAAAGAGACATAGTGAGTCTCGGGATGATAGGGGAAATTAAACAGGAAGAAGGGAAAATAACCCTTCTTTTAAAAACACCGGTTAATGATAGAAAACTACAAATAGGACTTGAAGCACAGGTTCGTCAGCAACTCAAAGGCTTATTTCCCGGAAAATTAATCATTAAATTTGAAGTAGACCCTTCTTTAGAGGCCGCAGATGAAAACCGGATTCCCGGTGTAAAAAAGGTTATTGCGATTGGTTCCGGAAAGGGTGGGGTGGGAAAATCCACGATTACTGTGAACCTTGCCACACAACTGAAAGAACGAGGATACCGGGTCGGTATCCTGGATGCAGATATCTACGGACCTTCTGTGGGAAAAATGTTCGGAGTGCAGGGAAGGGTTCCTTTACAGGCGGACGAAGAAAGAATCTGGCCTCTGGAAAAAAACAAGCTTAAGATCATGTCCTTTTCCTTTCTTTTGAATGAGGATCAACCGGTAGTCTGGCGGGGCCCCATGCTGGGAAAAGCTATTGAACAATTTCTTTATGATATCGTCTGGGGAGAACTGGATTTTCTCCTGGTAGACTTACCTCCGGGAACGGGAGATGTTCAGCTTTCATTGTCTCAACTTATTAACCTCGACGGGGCGGTTATTGTAACTACTCCCCAAAATATTGCCATTCTGGATGCCAGTAGGGCTGCGGCTATGTTTCAGCAGGTGAAAGTTCCTATCCTTGGCGTTGTGGAGAACATGAGCGAGTTCATTTGTCCGCATTGCGGAAAGGGCAGCCAGATTTTCTCCTCCGGTGGAGGAGATAAGTTATCTCAAACCTTTCAATCAGTGCTTCTGGGACAGGTTCCTTTAACGATGGATTTAATGAAAGCGGGTGAGGAAGGGATTCCTGTGGTCGAAAAGGATAAACAGGGAGTCATTGCAAAAGCCTTCCAGAGCATATCCGAGAATCTGGAAAAAGAGTTAAAAAGGTGGGAGGCCTGATGTCAGCTTCTGATGTTAAAATTGGGATCATTGGTGGAACCGGTCTTTATAATGTAGAGGGAATGGAATTACTGGAAGAGGTATTTCCGGATACAGCCTGGGGAAAACCTTCTGATGTGATTTCGATTGCCCGCTATGAAGGAAGAAAGGTAGCTTTTTTACCCAGACATGGCAGGGGGCACTTCATTTCTCCTTCCGAAATTCCGAATCTTGCCAATATCGCTGCTTTAAAAGCCCTTGGTGTAGAGGAAATAGTAGCTTTTAGTTCAGTAGGTAGCTTACGGCAGGAAATTGCTCCCTGTGATTTTGTGCTTCCTTCCCAGATTATTGATAGGACAAAAGGAATTCGAGAATCTACATTTTTTGGAAATGGTCTGGTAGCTCATGCAACTTTTGGAATTCCTTTTTCCACAGTTCTTTCCAATCGAATCAGGGAAGCTTCTGCAAAGATAGAGGGTCTGAAGATGCATACAGATAAAACTTTGATTTGTATGGAAGGGCCTTTATTTTCCACCCGTGCCGAATCCAATATGTACAGGATGCTCGGAGGAGACATTATTAATATGTCTGTCTTACCGGAAGCTAAATTAGCTCGTGAAGCAGAAATTGCCTATCAGATGGTCTGTATGTCAACGGATTATGATTCCTGGTTGGAACACGAGAAACCGGTAACCGTGGAAATGGTAATTGCCAATCTAAATCAAAATGCAGGAAATGCAAAAAAATTAATTAAAGCTATGTTACCCTTACTGGGCAAGGGAGAAGATAAAAGCCTGAAGGGAAGTATGAAAGGGGCTATTATTACAGCTCCCGATAAGCGAAACCCTGAACAGGTAGAGAAAATAAAAACTCTCTTTCCGGATTATGTTTGATTCTTAGAAGTCGAAGACCAAGGGCGGGTTTGGTAACTCGCCCTTGAATTAGCAGGCTTTACAAATAGGCCTTAAGCATTATTTACTACATGCGGTTTTACAAGATTTGTGGTCTGCCTGGCATTTATTGTGGGCATCCTTTCTTGCTTTTGTATCTTTTTTATCGATTTTACCGGTTTCTTTATTACAAGCATTAAGTTTCTGACCGCAGTCCTTGTTACATTTTGCAGCAGCTTCTCTTTTTGCTTTTGCTTCAGCTTGCTTCTTTTTTTGTTCTTCAGCCTTAGCTTTTCTTTCTTCGTCCCTTTTTTTCTTGTCTTCGTCTCTTTTCTTCTGAGCTTCTTCTCTTTTTTTCTTAGCTTCGTCAGCCTTAGCTTTTTTTTCTGCGGCAGCAGCGGCTTTTTTGTCGGCAGGCTCAGCTTTTTTATCAGCTAAAAGGCCAAAGGAGAAGGTTAAGGCTGTAAAAAGGATCAGCAGGCTTTTTAAAACATTTTTCATTCGTGTAAAGCTCCTTATTAGGAAAATATTAAGGAGATTCTTTGAGGCCGGCTCATTTTTTCGTCAAGCATTTTCGGAAATTTTTTGATTAAATTTAAAAGATTTTTCTATACGGAAAAATCTATTTTTTCTTTGACGTATCTTAAAAAAAGCGAAACCCTTCTTATTGGGAGTTATGGAATGACAGCATTAGACGAAGCTTTTTTTAAAGAATCTTTCTTAAGGTCTCTGGGGGATTTATATAAAGACTTTTATTCAGAAAAAGAAATCACTCTTTTAATTGATGAGTTAAAAAGTAAATATAAAGAAAAACCTGAAAATAAAGGAATCCATGTTTCTTATTTTATACCAGGAGAAAATGATGAATTGCTAAGATTGAGATTGGATTGTATAATAATTACCTGCAATTCTCTTCCTTTTTTTACTGCAACGATTCGAAGGTATATTAAGAATAGTAAAGATTTATCTATTAATCGTAGCCTGCATTTTCATCCATCCGAAACGGAAGAATTGTATTATATTGAAATACATAAAGTCCAAAGAGAGATTATAGAAAAAGCCATCCGGGACTTAGAGCAGTTTTATTATCGAATTCTAAAATTAACCGCTGATTTTAACACCTTTTCTAAAGTAAAAAGAGCCGAATGGTCAGGACTCTGGCCTAAACATGCACCTCTGATTGAATGGCTTTTAGACAAGAGTTATGTGTGGGAAGGAAGTTTGCAGCTTATAGAGGCGAGAGAAACACTATATGGTGAAGTAGATGATTGGGTCGGTGCGAAAGACTGGTTTTTGTCTCTTCCTGAGTCTGATGAGGAACGCTTTTTTGCCCTGGAAAGTAAAGATACTGCATTTTTAGCCGATGGTGAATTATTTTATTTTGCTTTCATTACTGGAAAAAATAGGCTTTTACTGAGCGGTTCTTTAAATGAGGTAGCCCGTTACTCCGGTTTAAAAGATTTACCGATTTTAAAAGCTAATTTAGATAAATTATATGTAACAGAAAAAATTCAGGAATTTTCCGGCCTCGGAAGAACCGTTCGAATGACGTTTAACTTTATTCCAACCGAATTACTGTTTATAATTCCTTTTAATGCATATCACCCTATCTATACAGCGATTATGGATCAATCTCTCAAAACAAATTTAGGTGTAACCGGAATGCAAATAACAGAGGATATTTCTCTGATTATATCCTTTATTCCTGAGAAAAATTGGTCGGAGGAAGTATGGGAAGGAACCGATAAAATTGTAGAAGAGTTTCTTTCTCCAAAAAATTTCAAGGCTTATCATGTTTTAAAAGATAGACATATTGAAGGATATCATATTATACGCGGAAAAAATATTGGTAAGCAACAACTATTTGAAGTAGCTTCTCGAATAGAATTTAGTTTTCGTACCTGGGACGACAACCTTCGATATAAATGGGAAGATAGATACAAAGATATTCCATACCCTGAAAGTATTTTATTTCGTAAAGATTATTCTGCGACTCATAGTCCGGAAATGGCCATACATGATCTGGATCTTCTTCTAAAGATGGGGCATGAGAGGCTTATTTGTAATGTTGTATCCAGAAATGAGGCTACTATAATAGAAGCCATTACAAGAGATCGGGAGTTTTCTTTGTCTCTGTGGGTTCAGGCCCTGGCGAATTTCGGACTTTCTCCGATTTCACAGAGGGTATATCGGTTTTATTATGAAAATGTTCTATATGCAAAATCTGAGTTTTTCCTCGAAGAGATGGAGGACAGAAATGATTTGTATCAAAGACTAAAAACTGCTTTTACCTTTACCATGAAAGGCCTTCTCCCTTCTGATAAACTTTCCTCATTACTTTTACATACAAATCTGGATGCTCATGGACTTTTCTTTTTGAAGGCGATTCGAGATTATTGCTTACAATCTAATCCGGCTTTTCATATCCCGGTATTTAATAGTGCTTTATTAACCTATCCCGAATTTTGTGTGTCTACCTGGGAATACTTTTGTGATAAATTTGAAAAAGGTAATATACCTCAGGTGAATCGAATGAAAGAACTGGCAGATAAAACCAAAACCATCAAAGAAGATGAATCACTAACGGCATTTCGTACTTCTGTTTTGTCTATACTTCGAACTAATTTTTTTAGTCTGGGAAGTAAAGAGATTATCAGTAATAAAAAAGGAGTTAAAGGTTTGGATAGAGGTTCTATTGCTTTTAAAATAGATAGTTCTATACCCGCATATCTTCCTTCTCCGAGGCCTTATCGGGAAATATTTGTTTATTCTTCTGAGTTCCAGGGAATTCATTTAAGAGGAGGTCCGGTGGCCCGCGGAGGTCTTCGTTTTTCCGATAGAAATTTGGATTATCGAACCGAAATTCTTTCTCTTATGAAAACCCAGATGGTAAAAAATGCTCTTATTGTTCCTGTGGGTTCCAAAGGAGGTTTTATTCTATCTGAAAATATATATTCCAAGACTCCTCTAGCGATGGTAGAAGCTTATAAGAAATACATTAATTCCCTTTTAGCCCTTACGGATAATCGTAAAAAAGGTGAGCTAATTCCCTTTGCAGAAACTTCCGGACCCTATGCTTATGATGATGCGGATCCCTATCTCGTTGTGGCTGCGGATAAAGGAACAGCTCAACTTTCAGATACTGCAAATTCACTTTCGATTGAAAGGGGCTTCTGGCTGGGAGATGCTTTCGCCTCAGGTGGTTCGAGAGGATATTCCCATAAGGAACTTGGCATTACAGCAAAGGGTGCTCTCGTTACCGGAGATAGATTATTTCGAAACCTCAAAGTCGATTTCAGAACAGAATCAATTCGATTGGTAGGAATTGGTGATATGGGAGGAGATGTATTTGGCAATGGTTTATTAGAAAGTCAGCATTTTCAATTAATCGCAGCTTTTAACCATAAGCATATATTTTTAGATCCAAATCCGGATTCCAATAAAAGTTATGAAGAAAGAAAACGACTTTTCTTCTCAAAAGATTCCGGTTGGGACTTTTATAATAAAGACCTGATATCGAAAGGTGGTGGGATTTTTGATAAAACGGAAAAGGCTATTACTATTTCAGCAGAAGTTAAGGAAGCACTGGGGATTACAGCCGATTCCTTATCCGGGACAGAATTAATTCGCGCAATTTTAAAAGCTCCGATAGATATGTTATATAATGGAGGAATTGGTACCTACATCAAAGCGAGTACAGAAGATAATAATGAAGTAGGGGATCCTTCTAACAATGAATTGCGTATAAATGGAAAAGAAGTTCGAGCAAAGGTAATTACAGAAGGAGGTAATTTGGGTCTGACTCAGAAAGGCCGAATAGAGTTTGATAGAAATGGTGGCTTTATTTTTACGGATGCTATGGACAATTCGGGTGGTGTTGATTTATCCGATCACGAAGTAAATTTAAAACTTTTCTTTAATCTCCTTATTGAAGAGGGACTTATCCGGGGTGAAGATGAAAGAGATGAAATCATGAAAGATATTGTAGCAGATGTTGTAAAAAAAGTCCTTTTGCATAATGCCTCTCAAAGTCTCTCCGTAAACGTTGATTCTTATGAATCGATAAAAAAAGGATGGCGTTTATTCACAGATACAGCTGATCATCTTATATCCAAAAAAATACTAAATCCACAAAATGAAACAATCCCGGGTTCTGAGTCTGAGTGGCAGGAATGGAAGGCAAAAGGAAATGCGATTCCAAGACCCGCTCTTTGTGTACTTTTTGGATACGTAAAGATGGACTTATATTCAGAGTCTCTAAAATATCAGCTTTTTAAAGCAGAAGATTATCCGGAAATGTTTCTATCCTATTTTCCAAAAAAACTCGGTGAGAAATACAGGAATATGCTATTTAAGCATCCTCTAAAGAATGAAATCATGGCTACTCAGATTGTAAATTTCTATGTAGATTTAATGGGTGTAGGTTCTTATTTATTATTAGGAAAAGAAAAAGATACACGTATAAATCGTTTGAAAGAAATTGTAGATAGTTTGTACCAAAACAAAGTATACCTATTACAGGAAGAGTTGGCTTCTCTAAGAAACAAAGAACTGGAAAGTGATTTGAACGCATTTCTTTCCAGTCTCAGAGAAGGAATTCGAAAGCAATATTCAATGGAAGCAACAGAGAAGCCGGAAGAATTCTCAATATTTCAGTATATAAGTTCTGACGCGAAGACTGTTTTGAAAGGAATTTTATAATTTGAAAAATTATTAATAAAAGAATAGAGCCGTTTTCCTGTAAAAAAGGGGACATCGAATCAGATGCTCCCTTTTTTTTTAGAATTTTTTGTAGTCTAAATACTATACATAAGTATTTTTGGGAATATGATTTCGTCTTATATAGTAAGCGAAATGTATCTTTTTTGAAAGAAATAGGGGAGATGAAAATGGCTCGGATAATTGTACTAATTGTAACTACTTTTTTTATGGTTTTATCTTTGCAGTCCTGTAGAGATAAAGCAGCTTTTTTTTCCTTCTTTTTTTCCGGAAAGGCTCCTTCAACTATAAATAATACTCCTTATAAAGGGAAAAGTGTAGAAAAAAAATCAAAGAATCCATTTTTTTTAAAAAATCATAAAAATCCCTATAAGTATATTCAGAATCTAACATATGATATTTCTCATGATAATTCAATCATTGCTTCAAAACCGGCTAAAGAGTTTCTGGTTTGCGGTAAGAATAAAATCCAATCCACAGAGAAAAAAAAACATACAAATTTTTGGGATGAGCAAAAAGGACCGGAAGGTTTAAGTGAGCATCCTATATTAAAAGTAAGAAAGGGGCTTATCAGTATTTCTGCTTCTGATTTACATCAGTCGTATCCTGAGCTAGTAAAAGTTGAGGAAAAAAACGCACTATATGGATATGCGGAATTGCAAAGTCTAAATGGAAAAGAGATTCCACTAAAAGAATCATTATTACTCGAAGAAACAGGGAAGAAAAATTATGTTTTCATCCCTCAAATTTCTCCTGATCCAAAAGAAGCCTATCGTTTTGCTTTTAAGGATTGCAAAGGGAATGAGATTTTTTCAGCTCATCTTTTTTTTGCAGCTCGTGATTTATGCAAAGACCATAATTTGCAGAAAGTAAAAGTCTTGCAGGCTAAAAATCCGGGTGAGGTGTTAAATCTTTCTATACAGGAGACTCTAATTAAGGACAGCGAGTGGGGTAATGTGGTATTACTCTCCTGGAATCATAAATCATCCTCTAATTTTCATCTTGAATTCCAAAAGACAGTTTCCGATACAAAATATATACTCCAGCAAGCATTTGGAGTTTATGACATACCGGGTAGAGAATGTGAATTATACTACCAGAGAAGTATAAATCCGCCTTTTAACCCGATTTCCGGCCTGGAATACAAAGCTGAAGGTTGGACTATGACCTCAGAAGACCTATTTATATCCCGTTCACAAAACACATTTTATAATTTCCAGAAAACCTATTTAGTTTTTCGAGTTTTGTCGTCAAAAGACAATAAAGATTTGAGCAATGAAGATACTTCAAAAATAAAAATAACAAGGACTGAGCTTTTCTATAGACCGGAAAATAGGACTGGTAAAGAGAGCCAGCTCTTAGCTTATCTCAGTGATTCTGGAGATAGAGGTAAATTAACTCTACTCACCATTTTACTACTTTCTATATTAAGTATTCTTGTATTTAGAAAATTCAGCCGAGAGCGATTTGATTAAGAATTAAGTTCTACAAATAAAAGAATAATATAAGCTTATACCTTACTTATAGAGCGAGTCCACTTCTAAATGAAGAAAAACGCTGGTACCGTGTGATTCCGGATGTTCTTCGATTGATCTGGAATCTAACTGTACTTCTCCTCCGTATGCCTCCATTAAATTTTTTACCAGGGGCATTCCAAAACCTGTGCCTTTTTCTTGCCAGGTCCCGGGTCTGTGAGTTTTTTTTGTTGGATCGAATATATCCTGAAGCAGTTTTTGAGGAATTCCAATACCATAATCTTTTAATTCCAGTAAAAGTTTATTGGGTTTGTTTCCTTTACTGGTTCTGATTTCTATATCTCCACTTTCATAAGAAAACTTTATTGCATTAGTCAGGAGATTGTTTAATACCGTATTTACAAAACTTGTTTCATCTACTTTAATGAGTAAATTTGGTTCTACATCAACTTTAACATACAGTTTTTTATGATCAATTTGCTCTTTTAAAAGATTCAGAGATTTAGTCAGCATATCTTTTAAGTAAACCGGTTTTAAGTTAAGACTAAATTTCCCTGATGCAATAGCTCTTTGTTGTCTTACCAGCTCAATTGTATCGTAGGCATTATTAATTGCATCTGACATCGCCTTCAAGATTCTGGGATTAAACTGTATTTTTCCAGTCTCTAACAAACCTAAAAAATTTCTAACGGTTCCCAGTGGATTCACCAGATCATGAGAAAGAATCTGAAGCAAACTTTCCCTTTCCTGGCTTATTTTTTGAATTTTATCCTGCTGTTTTAAAATTTTTATTTGGGTTTGTATTCTAACAAGAAGTTCTTCTGTATTAAAAGGTTTTGTAATATAATCAACTGCTCCGAGTTTAAATCCCTCAATAATATCATCGATCTCATTTTTCGCTGTAATGAAAATTATAGGGATTTCTTTTGTATCCTCTTGCTTCTTTAGAATTTTACATACTTCAAAACCATCCAGCTCGGGCATCATTATATCAAGTAAGATAAGTTCAGGTTGGAAATCATGAAGCACTTCTAATGCTTCTTCACCACTCATGCAAGCCATAATATCATATTCATTTTTAAGTAGTATTTCTACGAGGAGTTGCACATTTTTTGGATTATCGTCTATTACCAGTATTTTAGTATTTGACATTATTCTTAATTACTTTCCTTACCTGCTAATTTCTTAATTATTACCGGATATTGTGAAATCAAACCGGATAAATCTTTAATGTCATAAGCTTTAAAAGCTTTTTGAAAAGATGTTACATAGTTTCTTAATATAGGTACGTCATATTCAAGTAAGATTTCGGATAGTTCCCTTATAAAGGATTCTATAGCCGAAAAATGTAAACCTCTATTAATTCTCTTCCATTTCTCATACATATCTGAGTTTAAAATAGATATAAGCTTTTTCCTTTTGTCCTCAGATATATTGTCTGCATCGTTTCTGGTTGTTTCCGAAAGTAATTCTATATTTGTAGGAGGGTTTCCGGAATCATTTCTGACGTTTCCGTATTGGACGGGGATGTCAAAAAGATCTATAATGAACGTGCTTCCTTTTCCCTCGATAGATTCGAGATAAATCTGGCCTCCCATTTTTTCAACTATTTTTTTACAAATTGCAAGGCCCAGTCCTATCGAACCCGATATTTTTCTATGATTGAAACTATCAAATATATATTTACACTCCTCATCAGGAATTCCGGGTCCTGTATCAACTACCCGAAATTGAAGAAGTTTTAGCTTCTCAACATTTTCCTCTTCAAAGTGAATTATGAGTTGAACGGAGCCATTCTGGGTGAATTTAATTGCATTACTTAGAAGGTTAATTAAAATTTGTCGAAGACGATTTTTATCGAGTACAATATATTGGGGTAGCTTGTCATCGTATTGTATACTAAAAGAAAGGCCTTTTTCTTTGGCTTGTTTTTGGTAAAGATTTTGAATTTCTAAAAGTAATTTATTTAGATTTATTAGTTTTTTAGTAATATCTAATTTACCTGATTCTATTCTGGAAAGTTCAAGAATGTTATTAATCAGATTCAATAAAGTGTGACTACTGGACTTTATCAGGGATATATACCGTTCCGATTTTTCATCAAAAACCTGTCTTTCTAAAAGCTGGGTAAAACCAATAATGGAATTCATGGGAGTTCGAATTTCATGACTGACATTGGCCAGGAATAAACTTTTTGCCCGATTTGCATCTTCTGCTTCCATTTTTGCTCTTTCTAATTCTTCTTCGTATCGCTTTCTTGGAGATATATCTTTTATTATCCAAATAATTCCTGCACCCAAATCATGAGAATCAATCGCTTTAGCGGTTATATTACACCAGATGCGGGAGGAATTTTTTTTGAGCAAATAGGCATCACGATTAAAATAGTTTTCTACTCGAACTTTTTTTTCCATTTCGAGGATTATTTCAGATAGGGGACTTTCTGATTTTCCGGGATGGCTTATCAGAAGAGAATTTAATTCTAATAAATTATATCCTAATATTTCTTCAAAGTTGTGATTCATCCAGATTATTTTTCGATTTCGAATAAAACATATTCCTAAAGCCACATTTTCTAATATGATTTTTTGTTGGGTAAGAGATTGCCTGAGTTCTTCTTCAATTTTTTTTCTCTGACTATTATCCCTGGCTGAATAAAAAATGTATTCTTCAGAATGATTCTGATAAAGGACTATACTGAGTTCAAGCGGTTGATAAGAGCCATCCCATGTTTTAAAATACACCTCTTTTGTTTGATCTTGTTTTTCTCTCAATTCATAAAAAAGGTTTCTCCATTTTTTAGGACTCTGTTTAGATTCAATATTCCAAATAAAAAGCTTCCTTAGTTCCTCTGCGTGGTAACCTAGAATGGTATTTGCCGAGGAGTTTGAATAAATAATTTGCCCTCTTTTATCTATCCATAAAATTATATCCTGAACATTTTCCAGATAAAAAAGCATTTGCTGAAAGAAATCGAGGTTTTTTTCGGAATTATTCTTCGCACTATAAGCCATTTCTTCTAAAAAATGCAAGATTTCCCTGGGACAATTTCTTATATCTTTGGTATTTAGGAGAAGTTCTGCTTTATTTGCAAAAGTTTGATAAAACATGGTTAGCAAGATGGAATAATAAGAAAAATATTCAAGAATTATTTCTTTGCGATTGAAATTTTCAGGGTTCTGTAGCTGGTTTTTTTTGCATAATAAAGAAAAAACTTGAAATACTAAAAAGGCCTATTATTGTAAAATTATTCTGGAGGACTTGAATGGCAGGAAGTTCTGAAACTATCATCAAAAGTATAAAGCAGGAAATTAAAAAAGGAATTGTAGGACAGGAGAGGCTGGTGGACGGGCTTCTCCTCGGGCTTATTGCAGGTGGGCATTTACTGATTGAAGGAGTGCCGGGTCTTGCTAAAACAAGAGCGGTAAATCTTCTGGCCAATATTTGTGAGGTGAGTTTTAAGAGATTACAGTTTACCCCTGATTTATTACCGGCTGATATTATCGGAACGAGGATTTACAACCAGAATACGGCAAGTTTTGAAACCAGTCTCGGACCCATTTTCGCAAATTTTATTATTGCAGATGAAATTAACCGGGCACCGGCAAAGGTTCAGTCTGCTCTATTAGAAACCATGCAGGAGAAGCAGGTAACGATTGGAGATGAGACCCATAAACTTCCCAAACCTTTTTTTGTTTTTGCAACCATGAACCCGGTTGAACAGGAAGGAACCTATCCTTTACCGGAAGCTCAATTGGATCGTTTCATGATGAAGTTAATTGTTCATTATCCCAGTCCTGAAGAAGAGCAACAGGTCGTAAAAATGGTTATGCAGGAAACCAAACTTCCGGATATGCGTTGTCTCTTAAAAGCAGAAGATATACTTCATTTACAGGATGAAGCCAGAAAAGTTTTTATTGAAGATAAAATCATAAAATATATTACCGACATTGTTTTTGCTACGAGAGAACCGGAAAAGTATAATCTCGATATGAAAAACATTATCCAGATAGGAGCTTCACCCAGGGCTTCTATTTCTTTAGCTATGGTAGCTAGAGCCAAAGCTGTCATGGAAGGCAGGAAAAATGTTATTCCGGAAGATATTAAGGATATCGCTTATGATGTATTACGACACAGAGTGATTCTGACTTATTATGCAGATGCAGAAGGAATTCGGCCTGAAGGAATTATTAAGGAAATTCTCGGAAAAGTTAAAGTTCCATAATTATGAGTGATTTAGCCGGACTATTAAAAAGTGTAAAAGAACTGGAACTGGTAGCCAGGAAAAATGCGTATTCTCTTCTCTCCGGAGAATATGTGACAACACTTCCGGGTAAAGGACTTCTATTTCATGAAGCGAGAAAATATGTATTGGGAGAGCCCATACGTATGATAGACTGGAATATGACAGCCAGACTTGGAGAACCTTATGTTAAAGTTTTTCAGGATGAAAGAGAAAGAGAAGTTTTTGTTTGTTTAGATGTAAGTCCTTCTATGTATTCCGGTTGGCAGGAAAAAACAAAGCTGGAGTATGCTATTGAAATGGCAGCTACCCTTGCCGTATCCACCATCCAATCCAGAGATAAACTGGGCTTTATTATTTTTAATGATAAGACTCTTGAGGTAGTTCGCCCTCAGGCAGGAAAAATACAACTTTTTAGAGCTTTGAAAGCATTTTTAAAATACTCAGAAATGGAAGAAGCACCTTTCTGTGAACAATCCGATATACGTGCAGCGATTCACGGAGTACAGCAGTTTCAGGGGAAACGATTCATTATCTTTATCTTATCTGATTTTATTGATCAGGATGTGCCGGATGATTTGAAATACATACGGGCGGTTCATGACTTAAACCTTCTCCACATTTATGATCCTTTTGAATATACCTATTCTAAAGAAGTATTTTTTGATGCCTATGCTCCGGAGGGAGAAAGAAGAGATTATTCTATTTATCCGGGAGAACCGGATAGTCTGGAATCTATTCGTAAATACCTGGATGATGAATGCAAGAGGTTTAGATTGAGTTTTGGAAGTTTTAGCACAAAAGAGCCTGTAGATAGGTGTTTAAGAGAGTTATTTCACAATAAAAGGAAAAGTCTTGTATGAGTATATTCTTACTCCAGAGTTTACCGGGAGAAGTAATTCCTCCTCTCGACTTAATCCCTCCCTGGTTTTTTAATTCATTAAAATATGCTCTTATAAGTTTATTAGTATCTTTAGTCGTATCTTACATCATGTATAAGCTTGTAAAGAAGAGTGAAGAAATTCCCGGCTATATTCCCAAACCAACAAAATTTCCGGCACGTTCCAAGAGTAGGAGTATATACGATGAAATTAATATACTCAAACAAAAATATCATAAATCGAAGGAATACAGGGAAGGACTTCATGAACTTTCTTCTGCATTAAGATCTTATCTTGAAACGAAAAGTGGTATGCAGGTCGAGGAAATGACTTCAAAAGAAATCGAAGAGAGGTTGAAAAGTAAGGAACTCGGATCACTATTTCGAGGAATGGGATCTGTACAATTCGGTATACAACAACCTGATGAAAATGAATTTAATCATCAGGTTCAGAATTCAATTGATTCGCTTAAAAAATTTAATCGTTCTAAAAGTAAGTCATGATAAAGTTTGATACTATATACTGGTTGTTTTTAAGCCCTGCATTGCTTCTGTATGTTTATTACAGGTTTCGATTCAAGAAAAATGACGCAGTTCCATATGCTCCTCTACAATACAAGAAACCCGCAAGAATACGCTTTCCCCTCCGGCATGTAAAATTGTTTATAGAAGCCCTGGTTCTTTTTGCTGTATTTCTTGCATTAACAGAACCTCATAAACTTCTCGAAAGAAATATGGTTATAGATCGTGGTCTGGATATAGTCATGGCACTGGACGTCTCGGCCAGTATGCAGGCAGCCGATTTTCCACCGAATCGACTGGAATTTCTGAAAAAGATCAGCTCATCCTTTATTGAAAGAAATAATACAAGTCGAATCGGCGTTTTTATCTTTGCAAGAGATGTGTTTTCCCAAACTCCCCTGACAACTGATCATAGTATTTTGCAGGATTTGATTAAAGGGATTGGTTTTGCGGTAATTGATCATAATGAAAGCGGAGGAACCGCCATCGGAGATGCAATCCTCGCTGCCAGTGATTCTCTTATCAAAAATAAAAAAGAAGGCAGAGATCAGGTTCTAATTATAATAACAGATGGAGAAAATTCTCACGGTGTAGATCCTCTTCTCGCTGCGCACTATGCGAAATCTAAAAATATTCGTCTTTATGTAGTCGGAGTAGCAGGAGAAGAGCCGGTTCCGGTCTATGTAGATGGCTCTCCTTATCTGACTCCTTCCGGTGAAACCCTTATAACATCTTTAGATGATACCCAATTAAAAACGATAGCAAGAGAAGCCGGAGGAAAGTTCTATAGAGCAAAGAATTCCAAAGTCCTGGAACAAATATTTGATGAATTAAGCCGAATGGAAAGAACACCTATAGAGATAAAAAAGCTCAGTGATAAGATTAGTTACGTTCCCCATATTTCTATTGGAATATTTTTATTATTTTCTATCTGGCTAATTCTTGATGGCTTTTTTATCAGGAGACCCATGAGATGATTCAATTTGCTTTTCCTTATATGTTTCTTCTGATACTTCCCTGGACTATTTTATTTTTCTTTCTTTATGGAGTGCAGGAATCAGCTCTTCGCTGGCTTAGGGTAAACATATCCGATCGATTTTTAGAAACCCTTACTCGTTACAAAGATAAACGTTCCATAGTATCTCATCTTCTGCTTTTATACCTGATGGGCATTTTCCTACTTATTGCAGCCACAGGTCCAATGCTTCCTTCTGTTTATAAAATTGATACGATAAAGGGTAATATTGTTCTACTTATTGATGGTTCTTCGAGTATGGTAGCCGGTGACACCTTTGCCCATCCTATTACGAATAAAAAACCCTATGATCGTTTTGCCCAGGCCCAGGAGTTCTGTGTTGATTTAATTGAAGCTGAACCAAATTATTCTTATGGACTTATTACTTTTAGTGGAATTGCAGTAAGCCATAATTTACCGACTTCTGATTTGGCTTCTGTATTGACTTCCATTCAGGCTATGAAAATGCACAATTTTGAAATGCCGGGTTCAAGTTTTAAAAAAGCCTTACAGGAACTTATAAAACAGGCAGGAAACATAGAAGGTGGCTTCCAGGCTGTTTTACTCAGCGATGGGGAGGTTCCGAAAGGAAAAGAAGAAGATCTATCGGAAGAATTAAGTATTTTAAAAAAATCCGGTATACCGGTGCATACCGTTGGGATAGGAAGTAAAAAAGGGAGCGGTATTAAGTATTTCATTTCTTTTAAATCTGCAGAAAAAACGAATGAGAATAATAAATCCAAAGATGATTCGACCGGTGTGAAGCTGAAAGAAACCCGCCAGAAAATCATTAAACAAATTACTACAAAGCGGGAAGATAAGACCCTTCAAATGATAGCAAGTGCTACTGGGGGGAAGTACCTTGTTGTAGAAAGAAAAGATTGGGTAACAGATTTGACAGGATTCATTCGCAAGACTCTGGCGAAAAATACAAAAAAAAACGAGACAAAAGGCAATAAGAGCATTAGCCATTATTTTTTACTTATCTTTTTATTACTGTTCATGTTTGAAAATTTTCTTCTGTATCGCTTGAAATACCTTTATAAAAAAGCAAGACCATTAAAACGAGGAAGTATTTTAGTCCTCTTTCTTATACCCTTATTTACATTTAAGTGTACCTATTTTCAGGCAGACAGGGTAAATAGGGAAGGCATCCAAAAATTTAAAGCCGGAAAACATAAGCCGGCCAAACTTCTTTTTGATAAGGCATTTTCTTTTGCCTTTCGGGAGCATATTCCGGTATTTAATAATGGTAATAATTCTATGAAGCAAAAAGAATATAAGGAGGCTCATGAATTCTTCGAGAAAGCTATGGAAATTCAGCCCGGCTTTTCAGAAGCTGTTTATAACGATGGATACGCCTTATATCTCTGGGCTGAGTCGGAACTAAAGCCGGAAATCTGTGATTTAAAAAAAGCTGAAGTTCTCTTTCAACAATCTATAATACGGTTTCAGAATGCAAGTTCCCTATTTTCTCAAACGGATCCCCATTTTATATCCTGTGATAAAAACCTTGCACAGGTATATAAAAGACTTTTAGAACTTCAGGACAAAGGAGTTGAAATTTGTCAGAATAATCCAGAAAAGAAAGATAATCAGGATAACAAAGAGAACAAAGATAATCAGGATAACAAAGAGAACAAAGATAATCAGGATAATAAAGAGAACAAAGATAATCAGGATAATAAAGAGAACAAAAACAATCAGGATAATAAAGAGAACAAAAACAATCAGGATAATAAAGAGAACAAAAACAATCAGGATAATAAAGAGAACAAAAACAATCAGGATAATAAAGAGAACAAAGATAATCAGGATAATAAAGAGAACAAAGATAATCAGGATAACAAAGAAAGTCAAAGAGAGAAACGTAAAGGTGGCGATGAGATAGGTAAATCTAATTTAGAAGAGCAAAAGGAAAAAGAAAAGCAGAAACAAAGAGAAGGAAAAGATAACAAAGAAGGAAAAGATAACAAAGAAGGAAAAGATAACAAAGAAGGAAAAGATAACAAAGAAGGAAAAGATAACAAAGAAGGAAAAGATAACAAAGAAGGAAAAGATAATAAAGAAGGAAAAGATAACAAAGAAGGAAAAGATAATAAAGAAGGAAAAGATAATAAAGAAGGAAAAGATAACAAAGATGATAAAAAGGGTGATGGAGATAAAACCATAAAAGAGCATAAAGAACAGGAATACGACGAACAAAAACGAAAAGAAGAAGAAAAGAAAATAGAAAAAGAGCTTTCTCGTATTAAAGAACAGGTAAAGGGTAAAACACATCGCCGTTCAAGACACCAACAGAATACAAAATTTAAAACCTTAGAAGAAAAAGAAGAAAATTTGAGGAACATGATACAGTAGGAGACTATGTTACACAAAGAAATAAAGGTACATTCAAGAAAGATCGGTAAGAACCATAAACCTTTCATCGTAGCTGAAATTGGACTCAATCATAATAATGATTTGGAAGTAGGTAAACGTACTATACAAAAAGCTAAAGAAGCCGGTGCTGATGCGGTTAAATTTCAATCTTATATAACAGATGAATTTATCGATAAAACGAACCCGGAAGCAAAATTTTTATACGATATTTTTAAAACTTACGAATTATCTGAGAAATTCCATAGAGAATTTCAAAAAGCTGCTGAAGAAGAAGGACTTGTTTTTTTCTCTACCCCGCTATGTCTTTCTTCGGTAGACCTATTAAGTGATTTAGATGTTCCTATTTTAAAGATAGCTTCAGGAGATATTACCAATAAAGCCTTATTAGAAAAATGCAATCAAACAGGTTTGGCCATATTTTTATCTACAGGTGCCGCTGACTTTTATGAAGTAACAAGAGCAGTAGAATATTTAAAAAGTCTTAATCAGCAGGAATTGGCACTTTTTCATTGTGTATCTCTTTATCCTACTCCTCCAAAAAATCTAAACCTGAAAACCATTAAGTTATATGAAGATATATATGATTTCCCAATCGGTTTTTCAGACCATTCCGCCGGCTTTTTGGGGGCTGCAATAGCTGTATCTTACAATGCCTGCATTATCGAAAAACATTTTACTCTCGATAAAAACTTGGATGGTCCGGATCATGGAATTTCTGCTGACTATGATGAATTAAAAAGTCTTGTAGAGAATTGTATGCTGGCTTTTGAAATGAAAGGAGAAAAAGAGAAGATAGTTCATGAAAATGAATTGGGAGGTAGGTTTTTTGGAAGACGTTCTTTGTATAAACAAAATGGGCAGGCTATCGCATTGCGACCGGCAAAACATCTGAGAGAGGAAGGAGTTTTGGATTCCTGGCAAATTGAATTAGGCGGACAGGGCTTACCTTCAACTAACGAATGGGAAGTGATTAAACTGAAAAGTTAGAAAATGCAGAAAGCTTATAGTAATGATATGGCTGATCTTTGGGAAGATAAGCTTCCTCTTTTTTTTATGGATTTAGATAAGATTAAGGAAATCCAACTAAAAGAAGAACAAATACAACACTTGAAAAGTCTCAGAATGTATTCGGTGGATAAATTAATCGAAGTACGAGATGGTAAGGGTAATTCTCATATTTACAGAATTCCTGCCGGCCAAACAAAGGGTTTTTTGCAGAGGGAGGAATATGTAACTATAGAAGAGAAGTATATTTCTCTGGCAACCGCTATCCCGAAATCCTCAAGGTTTGAATTTCTCATCCAAAAGGGAACCGAAATAGGAGTAACGGATTTTAACTTTATAAATTTTCAACAATCCGAACGTAAAGATTTGAACCCTGAAAGAGTAGAAAAAATTATTCGGGAAGCTGCCTCTCAATCAAGGAGACACAGCCTTCCCCGAGTAAAACATTATAAAAGCCTTGATAAGTTTATAGAAGAAAATCCAAAAGGAGGTATGATTTTGCATCCGTACAGTGAAAAACAACTTGATTTGAGTTTTCCTTCCGAACTTCCGGTTGTAATCGGTCCGGAAGGAGGATTGAGGGATAAGGAAATAAATCAATTACTCTCGAAAGGATTTTTATCATTTTCTCTCGGAACCCCTATCCTAAGAATCGAAACAGCCTGTCTTTACATGGCCTCTATTATGAAATTTAGGAGTTTCTTATGAATGATTTTAAAAGAAGGATGCGTGTTCAGGATTCAAAGCTTATAATCGATTTACCTGATGAATTTATTGGAAAAGAAATTGATGTACATATTGAGCTTGTTTTTAAAGAAAAGCATAATAGGAATTCGTCTAATTATTTGAAAGAATTGCTAAATTCACCGATACCGGCAGGTGGTTTTAAAATCTGGAAAAGGGAGGAGATTTATGGACACATGCAAAATATTCGTTGATACAAATCTCTGGATATACTCAATCTTAAACCTGAAGCAGGAAGATAAACAGGAGAAAAGTAAGGCCATAATTGAAAATCCAGAAAATGAAATCTATCTCACTTCACAAACTGTCAATGAGATTTCTGTACAACTCATAGGATCTCAGATTCTGAGAGAAGATAAAATTCCGGATTTTATCAATGGCTTTTTTAATAGGTATATAGTGATAAATTTTAGTAAGACAATTCTTTTGAAAGCTTCTGAACTTAGAAGTTCATATGGATTTAAATTCTGGGATAGTATTGCAATCGCTTCGGCTATTCATTCTGAATGTGAAATATTTTATTCCGATTGTATGGAAAGAAATAGTAAGCTTGAAGAAGAGGGTTTAGACATTATAAATCCTTTTATATAGGGAAAGGATTTATCCCGTAGTCTTATTGGACTACGAGATGCAGATATATTACTTTTTTCTAATTTTTCGTATATCAACCGGTTCGAAATCCCCTTTGGCTTTGTTTGCATTTTGCAGAATCTTAAGTTTCGATTTATTATTTTTTCCGCCAAAGAAGAGTCCGGTATGTTTTTTATTTCCGGATGTAGACGATTTCTTCTTTAAATAAGCGTATATTTCTTTAATATTTTCATGAAACCATTCATCTTCCGGATCGTATTTATCATTGACCTGCCCTTTATACCAATTTAAAACTTCAGCATCCGGTATGACATTTCCTTCCTCTACCAATACTTTGACAGTTTCTAAGTCCTGCCTTCCGGTTATGAGGGGATGCTCATCTGCGGCAAAGGGGTTCCCTTTATGTTTTAGCATAAGACTAACTAAATCTTTCATGCCATGGGTAATGGCCCAGCTCATAGATGTATAACCCGTTGCACAACCTTCCGTTTGTACTACATTGATGTTAGCACCTTTTTTTACAAGAAAACTGGCTACATTTTCTTTTTCATAAGCTGAAGCTGTATGCAGAGGGGTAAAAGAAGCCAGGCCTTTTATGTTGATATCAGCACCATACTTTACAAGTAATTTAGCAATTTCTAAATTACCGTGCATGGCAGCATAATGAAGAGGAGTATTCTTCGATTGTGCTTCTTGTTCATTAATTAAATTCTTTCTTTGGCTCTTTGGTGTTTTTTGTAGCAGTTCTTTCATATCCGAAAGTTTATTTTCTTTAGCCATATAGTGGAGGCTACTATGGTATTCTTCATTTGTTTTACCCCGCAAATAGTTTGCGAGTTCAATGTGGCCCGCTCTTTCTGCGTGATCGGCTGCGGTTTTACCTTCATTATCTTTAATATTCCTATCAGCTCCGTATTTTAAAAAAAGGTCAACCAATCTTCTGGAGTTATTATCAGCTGCTGCCATTAAGGGAGTTCCGTTATTTTCGGGTCCCGGAACCTTATCTACTTTTGCACCTTTTTTGAGCATATATTCAGCTAACTTTACAGTCTCATCTTCTGAATAACCCTTATCTAATTGAGAGGCTAGCCATTGTAGGGCAGTCTCATAGGTGGTCGAACCATTCGGATCGGCTCCTTCATCCAGAAGAAAATAGGCTATTTCAAAAGCACCATCTGCACAGGCCCAGGCAAGAGGCGCTGAATATTCCCCATCCACCTTAATCGAATTCAGATTGACTTTTCCGGATCGTATTAACTGTTTAACCTTTGTTAGATCCTTTTTTTCAATTGCATAGAAAAGAGGATCTGTGTCTGAAGCCTGGAGAGCAATAACCAAAAAAAAGCTTACAATAAAACTGCTGAGTATCTTCATAATGGAAATCATTAAAATCGAATATTCTTATTATGTAAAGAAATTATTCCTATAAAAAAGGAAAGAGAGATTAAATCTCTAATACAACATTAATATTGACCATATCTATTCTGTAATCTATAAGAAACTATTCATTAGAGTCTATTCTTTAGCAGAATAAAAGACGACACAAAAATATCTGCAAAGCCCGCATAAAAAACCATAAATCAATTTTAAAACTTGACAGACCTAGAAAAATAATTAGAAAATATTGGAACTTATGGACTCTAATTATTAAAAATAAGAGGTAGTATATGAAGATTGCATTTTTAGTTTTCTTTTTGTTTCTGTTAGTTTCCCTTTTGGCTGAAGAATCAGAATCCAATTCCTGTTTGAAACTTAAAAAAAATACAGAATTTTTAAAACTTGAGAATAAGAAGAAGTTCCTTACTTTAAAAAAAGGTTCAGTCCTCAAGCTTATCGAAAAAGATGGAAAATACTATAAAGCCACTTTTAAAGGTATAAAGGGCTTTGTTGCAATGAAGTTTGTGGAATTGAGTTCGGATTGCGGCTCTTCAATGCCTAAGTCAAATCGAGATAGCCTGAAAGAATCTCACGAAACCGCAGCTTCAAGAGGACTCAACGAAGAAAAAAACAGCAAGCCCGGTCAAAAAAAAGAAAGAAGTAATAAAGCAAGTCGCAAGTCCAGAAAGACCTATGAGGATGACCTGGAAACTTCCTCTTCACGTGGCTTTCAGGATGAAATCATGAATACTTTTGAATAAATTCATTCAGAAGTTATGCTTGGCTTGATTTGCCATACCGTCCTTTTTTACTGGCAGAAAGGAGAATTTTTAATGAGAAGTGTGATTTTATTTGTAACGGCTCTCACTGTGCTGGTTACATCCTGTAAAGCGAAAACCTACTCTTCAGCTGCTGATTTCAAAGGGGGGGATAAGGAAAAATTCAGTTATCTTTTAGGAACCGAAATCGGAAATTATGTAAAAAACATGGGTATTGAGGTCGATATCGAAGCCATAAAAAGTGGCCTTTCCGATGGTATGTTAAAAGAAGAAAAAAAGATTTTTAACCCTTCGGATGCCCAGCAGATCAAACAAAATTATATGCAGTCCGCCATGACAGAAAAGGGAAAAGTAAATAAAGCTGCAGGAGAAAAGTTTTTAACTGAAAATAAAGGCAAAGAAGGTGTGAAAGTAACTCCTTCCGGTTTGCAGTATAAAGTAATTAAAGAAGGCAGTGGTGCCAAACCTACAGCAACTAATACCGTAAAAGTTCATTATGTAGGCACCCTTATCGATGGAAGTGAATTCGATAGCTCTTACAAAAGAGGACAACCGGCAGTGTTTCCCTTAAATGGAGTTATTCCAGGTTGGACAGAAGGGTTACAGTTAATGACAGTCGGTAGTAAATACAAATTCTTCATTCCTTCTCATATAGCTTACGGAGAAAGAGGCCCGGGAAAAATCGGTCCCAATTCCACACTCATATTTGATGTAGAATTAATCAGCATAGAAAAGTAAGTATTCTTAGGAAATTGAACCTAAGCGAACCATTGATGGTTCGCTTACTTCCCGAAAAAATAAGGGCTTACAAAAGTAATACAATGCGAAAGAAAAGTTCAAGATTTTCACTTGCCATAATATCCCCCGCTAACCAACCTGTGGATTGAGATGGCCGGAAAAATTACACATCTTGAAATCCTGACCCAGGTAATCAGGCATTTGGAACACGGAAGTGAAGAGAATAAGCAGATCGCAAAGTTACTAAAGTCCGAAGAATGCTTCCGTTATGCGAATACAGGAACTATCGCTCCGGATATTTTTTACTACTACCATGTTCTGAATCCTGATAAATCCAAAAAAGCTCAGATCTGGGGGGACCTTCATCACCACACAAAAGTTGTGGAGCTTATACTCTCCTTTTTAGACCTGATTCAGAAAACGGAAGAAGGACTTTATAGAGATAGAATGCTTGCCTTTACTCTGGGCTATATCTGCCACTGTGCAGTAGATGTGGTAACTCATCCCTATATTTTCTTCATTTCAGGTGATTACTACAACGATGATGTAAAGGTAAGAACTCTCGCACAGTACAATCATCTCAGGGTAGAATTTGCCCTGGACACCTATCTTTTAGATTATCGCTGGGGTATGAGTCCGAAGCAATACGATTTTACTCAATATATTAATATATTTCATTCTAATACAGCAAAATCTAAAATAGATACTACTATCTGGTATTTCTGGCTTCAGGCTTTAAAGATGACTTTTCCGGAAGAATTTCATGGCAGCTACATTGGTTCTGAGCAAAAAATAATTCCGGGAGATATGATAAATGACTCCTATACCGGCTATGTTCAACTGAATTCTCTTTTTGATTCCAGGAGCATTTTTTTAAGAAAGTTTCTTCGCATGGTAGACCGGGTAAGTTTCATTCATCTGAAAGCTTCTGTATTAATGCTTCCACTAAAAGAAAATATAGATCCAAGACTTATGAATGAAGAAAGACGTAGATGGACCTATCCTGCCGATAAGAGTATTGTGAAAAATGATACCTTTATTAACCTGGTAAACAAAGCTGCAGAATCGGCAAAAGAACTCATTATTCTCGCCTGGAATTATCTAAAAGGGGATGTAAGAAAAGAAAGCATCCTCGATGAATACGCAGGCTATAACCTGGATACCGGTCTGCGCTACCAGGGCATACAGGAAATGAAAGAATTTTCTCCCTTATAAGGAAGGTTGTATTGTTTCGCATCTATCACTTTTTAGTTCTCCCTCTCTTAAATGGAAAGTTTGAATTACTGAAACTTTCCTTCGGTCTGGCTTCTCTTTCTCTACTAACTTTTTGTCTTCTCTTAAGTATGCCAGGGGACTTTCAAAAAGTAAAAGAGGCCCGTAACTATGAAAGACCCTCAATCGTTTATGGTATCGGGAAAAAAGGAGAAAGCGTTCCCATTGCAGAATACTATAAGTTTTCTAGAAAAGTTGTAAAGGTGGCGAACTTAAAACAAGAAACTCACTCATTCCCGGACAAGCGGAATAAAGTTATCCAATGCTTTCTATCAACAGAGGATAATAATTTTTATTCGCATTTCGGAATAGACCTTCGCGGAATTATTCGTGCCATGGCTGTAAACATTCTTGCCGGAAGGATTAAAGAAGGAGCTTCCACGATTACCCAACAGGTAGCCCGCTTAAAGTTTTTAAGTACAGAGCGCTCTTTTTCACGAAAGGCCAGAGAAGCCTGGTTGGCCTTTTTAATGGAATTAGAATATGATAAAGATACAATACTCGAAATGTATCTAAATGAAATTCCTCTCGGACATGGAACTCTCGGAAGCGGAGCTGCGGCCAGATTTTATTTCAGAAAAAATGTTAATGAACTAAGCTGGGGGGAAGCAGCTTTAATTTCAAGTTTAACCACAAGACCCAGACAGTTTAGTCCCCTGGTAAACCCAAATGAATCCAGTAGGAAAGTTCGTGTCGTATTCATGAAACTAATCGAAACCGGTAGAATGGATGTATCTACTGCTGTCCGGGAGTTTAATAGTTTTTCGATTTATTATAAAACTCTAAACCGTTCACCGAATGATTCAGCCTTTTCAGATAGATTAAACCGACACCCATACGTTACCGAATATGTAAGACGTTTATTAATGCAGGATAGGGAAATTAGTAAAAACTTATATACAGGTGGTTATAAAATATATACTTCTATAGAAGTGCAACATCAGGCAGCAGCAGAAGAAGAAGTATTCAATGCTCTTGTTCGACAAAATAAGGTTTCTGCCGTGAGAATCTTTACTGAAAAAGAAATATTTGATGAGAACTACGGGAATGCGATTGATCTCATTTCTTTAGTTAATGATTTGAATCCTTATAAATTTCAAATGAAGCGTTCAGAAAGACGCTTTCAGAAAGTATTTCAAAGTTCCATCCGGGATGAAATTTCTGTTTTGAATTATTTAAATGGCTCAAACAATGTGGCAAGAGCTCTGGAGATGAGCTATAATGAACAGGACTTACAGGAGCATCTGATGGAAGTCGAAGGTGCTCTTATTAGCCTCCGCCCTAAGTCAGGACATATAACTGCTATCATAGGAGGTTCCGGTTTTCGTTCGGATAATCAGCAGATACGTCCTTTTCAAGCATACCGTCAACCCGGCTCTTCCTTCAAACCTCTTGTTTATGCCTCTGCAATAGATTACTTCGGCAAGCATCCGGATGAGGAAGAAAAAGTTACAGCTTCTACTCTTTTTTTAGATTCTCCAATGAATTACCTCTCTGAGGATGGAGATGAGTGGGAACCTTCTAACTATAGCGAGAGCTATGCAGGTTTTATTCGGCTTCGCTCTGCCTTAGAAACCTCCCGTAATATGGTCGCCCTGCGCGTTTTAGATCAGGTTGGGCTTTCAAAGGTCCTTCCTACTCTTTATGCTTTATTAGGAATTCAGGACAGAGAAATTCCTCGCAACATTTCGGTTGCTCTTGGAACATTTGAAGTTACTCCTCTTGAAATTGCCAGGGCCTATGCAGTGTTTGCTTCAGGTGGAAAAGAAGTACATCCAATCTGTATTTTAAAGATAACAGATTCCAAAGGAGCACTGATTAAAGATTATGAAACTGAAAATTTACAAAAAGAACGAAAACAAATCATTTCTCCTGAGGCCAGCTATATCATTACTTCTATGATGAAAGGAGTCATTACAAGGGGAACGGGAACAGCTGTAAAACATTCCGGTCTTGGCGGTTCGGTTGTTGGAAAGACCGGCACGACCAATAATTTCCGGGATGCCTGGTTTGTAGGGTATACACCGGAACTTGTAAGCTCTCTCTGGATGGGTTATGATCTCGGCACTATGTCTTTAGGAAAGGGGATGGCAGGTGGGATCATTACAGCACCGGTTTGGGGACGTTATATGAAAAAAGCCCTTGAAGGAGAAAAGAGAGGAAAATTTTCTTTTGGAGGCAATTTGAATATTGTGAAGAAAAAAATTTGTAAGTTTTCCGGAAAGCAATTTGGTTCAAAATGTCAAAAATCTTATTATGAATTTTATATTAAAGGAACTGAACCGGAAATCTGCAAAGACCACAGTATGATATTTTTTCCGGGTATGAATGACCCTGATGAGCATCTTTCTAAAAAGAAGAAAGAATAAGGATAGAATTGTTACTTTCATACATTAGATGAATAAAATATATCTTAGAAAAGTTCTTGACTCTCTCGCTTTAAACTATAATAAAGAAGAATTCCTTTCTACTGATCCTATAGAGTTTCCTCTTCGTTATAGCAATGCCAAAGAAAGAGAAGTAGTGGGTTTTATCTCTGCGCTTTTCTCTTACGGAAATGTAAAGGCTATCAGATCTTTTTTGAATAAATTATTCACCCTGATGGAAGGACAACCTCTACTCTTTTTGAAGGAAGGTTTATCTAATACAATTCATAAAAAACTTCCCTCTTATCGCTTTCAAACATCAAAGGATATAGAATTATTCTTAAGACTCATCCAAATTCTATTTTTTAAATACGGAACCTTTGAAAAATATTTCCTTAATTCACAGACTCTACAATCGGGCATATACTCTTTTCAAAAAATCCTCAGTGAAGAAGCTAAAAAATTAGAAAGCAAAAATCTCAGTTACGGTTTGAGTTTTCTATTAGGAAAAGGTAAAGTAACGGCATCTAATAAACGTTATTATATGTTTTTGCGCTGGATGGTTAGAAATTCCTTTCCGGATATGGGAATCTATAGAAAAATAAAATCTGCAAACCTGATTTATCCTGTAGATATTCATATACAAAGAATTGCACGCTTGCTCGGCTTCTCTACAAGAAAAACAGTAGACTATACATTAGCAAAAGAAATTACAGCTAACTTTTGCAAAATAAATGCAGAAGACCCTCTTTTATACGATTTCGCTCTGACTCGACTCGGAATCACCCGTTACTGTCAATTTAGTTATAGCAAATCTATTTGTTTAAATTGTAAAATTAATACACTCTGTACAATATATACCAATAAGGGAAATATATGAATGAAGAAATCCGTGAAAAACTCTGGAAAATAGCCTCGCAATATAGCTTTCCATCGAAGTATTTTATACCGGTAAAAAGAAACTCCGGGATTATTTGTAAGGACTTTTTTCCGGAAAATATCAAGCAATTTGTTTTAGAGTTGGGTTCCGGCTGGGGAGAAGTAGCTATTGAATTAGCACTAAAAAATCCCGATACCGGCTATATATTAATGGAGAAAAATTTAGGGAGAGTGAAATCCACTTTAAGAATGATAGAAAAATATAAACTTAGTAATATTCGTTTTATTCCCCTGAATTTTAACTGGTTCTTAGTAGAACTGCTTGAACCCAGACAATTTCGTTCAGTTATTCTAAATTTTCCGGATCCCTGGCCCAAGAAAAAACATTTCAAGCATAGAACTTTAAATGAAGAGTTTGTAGACAAACTTCGTTATCTTTTACAAGAAAAGGGTTCTTTTTATTTTGCAACAGATCATGGTGGATATGCAAGAGCCAGCATCCGCTTATTTCGAAAAATAAAAGATTTTACTTTTGAAAATGAATATACTTTTCAAAGAGATAATATTCCTAAATCTCGATTTGAAGAAGAAAAACGGGGAGAAGGAAAAAAAATTTATTATCTGGAAAGAATCCTATGTTCTTAGTAAACCTAAAGGTTCAAAGAATCAAATTCAGAAGCAAGTTTTAAGAATTCATCTCCCCATCCATTGCTGAGGGCTATTTCTTGCAAGTCTCCGGTAGCAAGAAATAAAAACTTTAGTTCAGAGAGCTTTGATAGATCTTTGTTTTTCAAAGCTTGCTTATATTCATCTAAAGTTTCCATAAGCTCTTCGTACGAACCATATGAAGACCAGAATAGATCCATATCAGGTTTCATCTTTGCATATAATTTCTCTAAAAGTATTCCAGCGCGAGTTACATCGTCCATTTATACACACATCCTATGCAAATTTATCTACGGTAAACTTTCCATAAAAGATTTCCGGAAGGAGATAAAGTTCTTTCTGTTTGAATACTACTTAAATAAGCGAGGTAGCTATCGTGTTCATCATTTTTGTCCTCACGACCAAAAAGAATATTATCATAAACGGATAAAAAACCGGAAAACCTATTATATATTTCTTTATAAGAGCTTTCTAAAAAATTAAAAGCTAAACTTCTATATTCTATCGAAATTGGATCATAGATTTTACCCGGTTTCCAGATTGCTTTTATTCCCTGTTTTTCTTTAATCGGATCTAATAAACCACTATAGTCCACATCATCGAAGAGTTCCACTCTTACTTTTTGGGATATATTATAAGACTGTCCCTTATCAATAGATAAATCCTGAGGAGAAATAAAGGCAGCATTAAAATCCAGGACAAATTCATTTTCTTTTACTAGAGACTCAATCCGGATAACACGAATCGAAAAATAGATACGCTTGGTTCGAACTGAAACGGAACTCCCCTGATAAGCAGGGACTACTATTTTATCGTTAAAAATGCCTCCCAAATGAGTGGCTTCTAATTTTAGAATATATAAATATAAATTGTTATTGAAAATGAAATCTCGAACCAGAAAAAGTTTCCCAATATCCCGTCTGGGCTTTGGTTCCGGTAAAACAGAGCAAAATCGTACCGCTTCCGGAATAAACTCAGAAATAGTTTCAATGTATCGTTTTGCCTGAGAATACTCAATGCCACTTAATGATTGAGAAGGCAAAACATACTCCTCTTCAAACTCAAGATAAGCACTGTGAAGGTTATCCACAAATAATGTACTGGGTTTGTTTTTAATTTCTTCCCCAATTCTGTGTAAATATTGATTTAATTCTATAACTTCTTCTTTTCTCATAATAACTACTTGAACAAAAATGCACTTCATTTCATACGTCAATTAGAATTCCATGGAAACTCCAAAAGAAAATAGAGACAGGTATAGCATCGGACTTATTCCCGATCTATCTTTTCGATACTTACTTACAGATTGTAGCTTTACTATCACTGAAATTTTAAATCTGCAAAAAGCAGAAAATAGCTCTGCCGATTTGCTGGCCAAAGCGATTTTGGGTTCTTTCTTTATCTCAGGTCTTGTGAAAGATGAAACAACCGTCAGTATTCAGTTGGAAGGACGGGGAGAAATCGAACGTGTATTAGCTTATTCCAGTAGAAAAGGTGAACTCAGAGGGCTGGTAAAAAATCCGAAAGTAGTAGGGAAGATAGACGATAAAACCCTTGGTATAGGTTCGGGAGTTTTTAGAATTAGCCGCTGGATAGGCCCTAAATTAATCCACCAATCTCTCACAGAAATGGGAGAAGAAAGCTTTGAAGACAATCTTCACTCATATATTTATTCATCAGAACAGGTAAGTTCATACTTATCCATTTATTTAAATAATAAAGAGAAAAGACCTTACGCCTGCGGAATTATATTCCAGGCACTTCCTGAAGCCAGTACGGAAAATAAACAGGCCCTACATAATGCCATACAGATTCTAAGAGAATCGATGGACGAAGTTTTTCTAAATAAACACCTAGAGGAAAGTAAAAAACATATTGAAGAAAAACTCGGTTTTGGGTTAAAAGAGTTAGAAACAGGTCATCCTATAAGAGTTTGCACCTGTGGCATTGAAAAAACCCGTGTTGTTGTAAAATCTTTGGGAAAAGAAGAAGCACTTTCTATTCTACAAGAACAGGGTAAGGTAGAGCTAAGTTGTGAATTTTGTTTCTCCAAATATTCACTCGATGCAGAAGAAGTGAATCTTCTTTTCATGCCGGTATGAAACCGGTAGAATTTCAATATACGCTCCAAGAACTTCACAGGCCCCTTTTCTTTTTAAAAAGGGAACTGGAAAAGAGTCAGAATCCATTTCCCATTCTTCTCTTAGAAGGTGAAATGGGGGCAGGGAAAACTACTTTTGTTTCGGCTTTTGTTCATAGCTTTGATGACACACTTCTTGTAAATTCTCCTACATTTACTCTGGTTAATGAATATCTGACAAAAGAGAAAATGGCTATCTACCATTTCGATCTTTTTCGTTTGAAACATAGTTCTGACCTGGAAGAGCTCGGGTTTGAAGAAATTTGGGGGAAAAAAGGAATCTCCCTTATTGAATGGTGGCAGATAGCCAGAGACTACCTTCCACCTGATTGCATCCTTTTACAATTCTATATTCAAGATGAAGAAACAAGAAATCTTAGAATTTCAAAATATATGTGAATCCTCAAATATTGGAGGAGATTTCTCTATTTCCTTTTTCATGAGTGTATGAAGGTCAGACTTTAAATTATGTAATAAATCCTCAACTGATTGTTTTTTATTTTTTCTGTAGGAGGGGTATAAATCCTTAATGTTATACGGTTTTGCAAAAGAAATATGAGCATTATGAGGTCGTTTATAGCTATAGCCTAAAACCTCCGATTCAAAACGATAAATCCATTCATAAACCCTTTCGGCTGAAGCCAGTTCGGTAATGTAAGGAGTTTGGATAGATATAAAGTCATAAATCCTTTCACAAATTTTCCTTCCCCAATTCGCCAGCTCTTTAGAAGGAAGTTCATTTTTCGGATCCGGAATTCCGACACTTACCATTTCAAAAGTAGAAAGAAGTCTTCGTAATTTTTCAATTGCATTGGCTGTTTTATCCCATTTATGAATCCCGGTTTTCTCGGCTACATAATCCAGGATATGGTGACGTACTCTTCCTATCCTGTAATCAAAATCCTGTGTTTCTGAAACCTGGATTCCAAAATCGTTTTCGAAACGAAGTAAAATTTGTTTACCAATAGATAATAATCTTTGTTTTACGTTCTTACCTGTCTTTTCCAAACCCAATTTCTTTTCAAGGGTGTTTAAAGAAATATCAATATCCTTTTTTACCTGCTCTACCGGATTATTCATTCGATATTTAATAAAACAGGGAAGAATATATACATCAGCCCCCAGTTCTTTTTTCACTGCATCTTCATAGCCCCAGAATGCAATTTGAGCTACGCCGCTTTGAAAAGGGAGAAGATTATCATTTTCTTTACAATTCGGTTCTCCTTCCGGAAATAAAACCAGTTTAGATTCCGGCTGGGAAATAATTCTTCTTGAAAGCTTCACCGATTCTCTGTCCGCAGAACCTGCAAGCACCGAATAAGCTCCTACACTGCGAATCAGTTTTCCAACCAGGCCATTTCCCCAATCAAATACCTCTCGGGCCGCCATAAAATTAGCCCTCGAATACATGTGTAAAGTGATACTGTAGGCGACGGGTGGATCTTCGGTAGTTGGATGATTGGCTATTAAAATCACCCGCTTTTTCTTAATGCTTTTTAATAATTTTCGATCCTCGTCGGAAATAACAAGCTTATCCTGGTTATAAACCAGTTTCAAAAGCCCCGGCATAGCCGCATCCAGAAACCACAGGAAGGGATAATTGAAATCATAAGATATAAAGGAATCGGTTGACATAATCCTAAATCATAAAATTTGTAATAAAGGACAACTAGTTTTTAAAATAGGAAAATAATTAAATGGCATTTATTGAAGATCTGGACAAACAGGGTAACCTGCTTTTTCGCTGGCGTTCTTACATTCCCGGCATTATCATTTTACTTTCTTTCTTTTATCTACCCTCAACCCGCTACTTCGGAGGAACCCATGAAACTCATTTACTTTATGTGATAGTCTGTTTTTTTGTTTCCCTCTTAGGAATTGGGGTCAGGGCGATTACGATTGCTTTTGTTCCGGCTATGACTTCCGGAAGAAACACTAAAAAACAGGTCGCTGACACGGTCAACAAAACCGGAATCTATTCGATTTTTCGACATCCGCTTTACATCGGAAATTTTTTAATTTTTTTGGGAATTGTTTTAGTTCTAAAAAGCCTCTCCTTTACGCTTATTTTCGTTCTTTTTTACTGGTTTTACTATGAGAGAATTATCTTCGCAGAAGAATATTTCATGAGAAATAAATTTAAAGAGCAGTATCTGAATTGGGCAGCTCAAACTCCTATTTTCTTTCCTAATTTTTCAAATTTCAAGAAACCAGAACTTCCTTTTTCGTTTAAGAATATTCTGAAAAGGGAGTACCCGAGCCTTGCCGGAGCAGTTTTTGTTTTTTTATTATACGATATTGGAATTGTCTATATTAATGAATTCATGGGAAGTTCTGAAAGTTTTTTAAAAGCAATCAAACCCATACATTTTTATATATTTTACATTGACCTCGCTTTTTATGCGATTGTAAGGGTTCTCGTAAAAGCTACCAGGCTATTAGAGGTAGAGGGGAGATAGGAATCGTATTTCCGTGAAGGAATAAATTATCATGAAAATTGAACAGTTGAGTATCAAAAATTTCAAGGTTTATAAAGATGTAGAAATAAAAGATCTTCCCAATATGTGCGTTTTTTTGGGAGCCAATGGCTCTGGTAAATCTACACTGTTCGATGTGTTTGGTTTTTTAAGTGATGCCCTGCGAGAAAATATTCGCACTGCTCTGGCTAAGCGAGGAGGCATTAATGAAGTACGTTCCCGAAATAGTACGGGACCGATTGAATTTATAATTAAATTCCGTAATCCTGATGTTTCAGGAGAAAAGCAACCCCTGGTGACATACGAGCTTTCTATCGATGCAAAACCGGGCACAACCATTCCCATTATCAAGAAAGAAATTTTAAAATACCGCAGAGGACAAACTGGCAAACCTTTCAACTTTTTGGATTTTCAAGAAGGAGAAGGAAGTGCCATCACGAATGAGGAAGAGTTCGAAACGGATAAACAGAATTTTAAAGATAAACGTGAAAACCAGAAATTAGATTCACCGGATATCTTAGCCATCAAAGGACTTGGTCAATTTCAAAAGTTTAAAGCCATCAGTTCCTTTCGTAGACTTTTAGAAAATTGGTTTGTTTCCAATTTCCAGATTCAAGCAGCCCAAACACTTTCTGATACCGGAATCAGTGAACACCTATCTACAACGGGAAATAATTTAGCACAATATACTAAATTTATTTATGAAAATTTTCCGGAGGAATTCCAAAGAATTCTAAATAAGCTACAACAACGTATACCGGGGATCGATACTGTCAAAGCAGAAGAGACAGCAGATGGTAGAATCATACTGCAATTCAAAGATGGAAGTTTTAAGGATCCATTTATCTCCAGATATGTGTCCGATGGGACGATTAAAATGTTTGCCTATCTAATGCTATTACATGATCCAAATCCTCATCCTTTACTTTGTGTAGAAGAACCTGAAAATTATTTACACCCCGAGCTATTGAATGAGTTAGCGGAAGAATTTAGGGATTATGCAAAAAATGGGGGGCAGGTTTTTATTTCTACGCATTCTCCTGATTTTTTAAATGCTCTGGAAACAAATGAAGTCTTTTGGTTAAAAAAGAAAGAGGGCTATTCTACTATTCAAAAAGCCTCGGAAGATGAAATGATAAAAAAACTAAAAGAGTCTGGAGATAAGCTGGGTTATTTATGGTCACAGGGTTATTTTACAGGAAGCAGTCCCAAAGAGAGAAAAAATGGCTAGAATAGAAATACTAGTAGAAGAGCCATCTATGGAAGAATGCCTGAGAAACCTATTACCGGGAATTGTACCGGAGCATTGGAAACTGGATGTAAATTATTTTATTCGCAAGCATCAGGGAAAAGGTGATCTTAAGAATTCTATTATTAACAAAATGAAAGTCTTTAACCATTGGCATGAACCTATATCTGTGGTTATTTTACACGATCAAGATATTGCAGATTGTCGTAAAATAAAGCACGATATTCAGCAATGGTGTGGAGATTACCGAAACCCTCTGTTAATCAGAATTGTTTGCAGGGAACTGGAATCCTGGTATTTAGGAGATTTGAAAGCGATTGAAAAGGCATTTCCAAAATTTAAAAGTAACAAATATGAGAACAAAGCAAATTTTAAAAATCCTGATAACTTACATGCAAAAGAAACTCTAAAAAAAATATTACCTGAATACAAAGAAATTCAATCATCCAGAGTTATCTCCCAAAACTTAGACATTCAGAAAAATAGATCTACAAGCTTTCAACAGTTTATCAAAGGAATTCAAAAAATATTTATCTGATGTAATTAGAAAAAAAGCGAACCATTGGTGGTTCGCTTGCAATTCACTTTTTATTTCGCCATCAGGCAGCGAGCATTATAATAATTTAAGATTTCCGTTCCGGATTCTTTTGCATGTGTTTCAAAGAAAGCCCAGTCTTCCGCGGTTTCATATACATAGCAATCATAGTTTTTTCCATCAATTGCGATTAAACCACCATCTTTAGCTTTCAGGTTCTTAAAGGTATTTTTTTTAACAAATTTTGCGGAAGTAACTCCACTTTCTCCACCACTTAACCACTTCACAAACTCATCAGCACTTTTATATTTAGGTGCAAACATTTCTTTGGGGTCCACTTTGGGCTTACTCACTACCTCAGGGGCTTTACCACAAAAAAGAAGACCCAGGCTCAAAACAAAAATTAACACTACACTTTTCTTCATAAGGTTCCTCATATTTTTTATATGATGATGTATAAAAAAGAAGAAAAAGGGTCAATTCTTTTATTCATATTTCTCTGTCAGGAAGTCTTTAAACCTATCTACTTTTTCTGTAAAAAATAAAGGAATAGGGGTCTCATCGTCTTTGGGTAGTAAAGAAAACGCGTTGTCATAGAAAATTACCTGACTGAGAGAAGGTACGCTGTAGCGGTGAATTGTATTTTGATGGTGAAATTCAAAAGAGTCTTCCTCTTCTCTTAGTCGAACATTTCCTACTCTCTTGAAATGCTCAAAAAATTCCTCTTCCCAATCTATATTTTGAATATTTCGGTCATCATATGGAATTTTTCTTCCATAGTCTAAAAATAAAATTCCATCGAGGGCAAATCCTGTTTCTTCCTGTACTTCTTCTTCTGATTCAATCTGGAAAGAGTCCGTCCTGAGTTGCCGTAATTTGCCTTTCACCGGACTTTTATCGTTAAAATCTTCTATTTCTTCAGTAAACTCAAAATCTATTTGTGTTTCGAATTTTTTAGTTTTCTGTGTTTCTTTTTCAGAAGAAAAAGCTTCCTGCTTATTTGCACTCAATCGCCTTTCCATTAAAATTCGTTCTTCCAGTTCTGAATTACTACGAACTTCAGGATATTTCGAATTAAAAAGGGTATATTTCCTTGGCGGAACTGAATGCGGATTTCGAATATTCATTTTAACTGTAGAATAAGAAGAACTCGGAGTAGTTCTATTGGCTTTGATTCTTGCTCCTGAAAACTGAGCAAACGCTTCTGATTTACGAAAGGAGGCTCCCCAAAAAACATAGGCAAAACAAAGAAATCCGAGAGCTACCAGTATTACAGCCAGGTATAACATTCTATTCTATTTATCTGTTATTTTTTAGAAAGGATAAAGTAGTTTTTATTACTTTACATTTTTATAATCACTAAAAACATTATCACAGGAAAATTTTTATGATGGAAGACGAACCACTAAGCCTGAAAGAAAAGGTTTTTAGAACCGTATTTGGTATTTTTTTATTTATTCTGGTAAGTATGCTTGTTTTAACCCTTCTACCGGGTGATGCAGAAAAAGGAATTATTCAATTAATTACCGGAGGAAATAGCTCCAGTGCCGGGACTGTAGGAAGTATGGACATCCCTATTGGATATTTTCAGAGGGCACGAAGTGAGTGCTATTACCGATACAAACAATATCTTCCTAACATGAAAGATAATCAGAGCATTATTGATAGTTGTGCTTATTCCACGGTTAAACGTCTTAAGGTAGCAGGAATTATCGCCAGGGCTTCCGGTTACGATATCAGCCAGAATTATATTTTACGTGAATTATCCGATGAAGCGAGGACTTTACACAAACAATCCGATATTTCAGCCGGATACTCCAAAGAGGAAATTCGCTCTGTTGAGGATATTTATAGAGACCTTTTAAGAAGAGAAAATTTACCATATCGAAAAGATACTACTGTAGCTTACAAACTTATGGATGGGTTTTTACTTAGCAAAACAAAAAAGACTGATTCTCAGACCCAGATTGAAAAAGAAGCTTCCGGAGTAAAATTAACCCTTAATTATGTGGTTTTTTCTGACGATGATATCTTTAACCAGTTAGATAAGGAAATCACTATTTCTGAAGAAGAAGTTAAGAAAGAGTATGAGTCAGAATCCAAGTCAGGTAAGTTACCTAAAGATAAAGATGGAAAACCTGAAACTTATGAAAAAAGAAAAATCTTTCTTGAGAGTAAGTTAAAATCTGAAATTAAAAGACAGAAGCTTACAGAGCTGAAGACAAAATTGGATGGCCTAAAAAGTAAGGGCGAAACAGCTTTAGCGGAAATTGCAAAATCCGTAGGAAAAGAGATTAAAAGTGTAAAATCCATATCACTTTCAGAAATGGATAATATGAAAAATGCTGAAAATAAAGAGGTAAGTTTTTTATCTAATTCTAATTTTTTAAAAGAACTTGCCGACATTGAATTTGGAAAGAATAAAGTAGGCGGTCCCTATAAGGATATCGATAAGTCCATTTATGTAGAATTCAAAGCAATGGAAATAACTGCAGTTACGGATTCACAACCAGCAGCAGTCGATAATTCCAGGTACCTTCTCATGACCTTTTTAAGAGAGATCAATCAATCTGTTGGTGCCTTATATCCGGTTACAAAGAAAATACAGTCAAAACAGGTTAACTGAGATTTAGAATGGAAATTAGAGCAGAGTTCGTAAACCCTTTCATTGAAGCGGCCTCTTTGGTGTTCAGGCAGACACTTGAGATTGAACTAATCCGTGGCAAACTTAGAATAAAAGATACACCGGCTCCCAATTATGAGGTCGCGATTGTTATAGGAGTAATAGGGGCCTATAAAGGAGAGGTTGTTTACAGCATGAATCTGGATTGTGCTTATAAAATGGCAAGAAAGCTCATGCCCGGACTTGATGACGAAGCCGTAAAGGATGAATATAAGGATATTATTGGGGAAATCGGAAACATGACAACCGGTAACGCAATTAATATCTTTAGCTCCAGCGGTCAAATGGTAGACATTACAACTCCGAATATCATCGAAAAAGATGATCCTTCTATTCGCTTCAGTAATACAACCACACTATCTTTAAACCTCTATTCGAAAATGGGACAGATAGAAGTAAATATAGCTATATTATAAGCTTTCCTTTAGATATTTGCCGATATCTGAGCTTTACGGAAATGCAGGTCGCCAGGTTGGTGAGTAGTAGCCATCGCCCCTTCGATATAATTGTTACACAATCACTCAGGGAGCGATGGATGGGCGACGACAGAGACAGGTTCCCCTTTCGTTTAGAATTTCCCTTTTCTCTGTTTAACTTCCTTTAAATAGATACTTTTTTTAAAATAGGGATTTGATTGACTGTTTAAAAAAATATTATAGTATTTTCTGGCTTTTTCATGGTCCTTGACAGTCTGATCTCCTCGCTCGTAAATAAGGGCACTGAGATATACAGCATCATCTATATACTCTGTATTCGGATGGTGTAAAATAATACGGGATAAATAATCCAGGGATTGTCGGTATTCAGCCATTTTATAATGCAAAGAGGCAATAGTCCATAAAGTCCTCGGAATTAGTTCAGAACCCTCCGGAGCTTCTGTAATAATTTTTAAATAGTAAGGAATTGCTTCATCCTTTTCTTCTTTAAAGGAACCCGAGTTTTCTAATCCATTTCCCAGTTCAAAATACGCCTGAAATTTCAAATCTTCCCGGGAGGCATCCAGACCTGTGATAAGCGATTCAGCTTCGGATTTTTTTCTATCCAGGGCCAGTAGTCTTATCTTATCCAATTTCGCTTTATCTGCAAATACTCCCTGTTTACTGATAGATTCATCTAATTCTGTTCCACCGGTTTTTAGCCTGGAACGATTGATATAATACTTTGCCCTTTCAAAAGGAGGAAGAGATTCATCGTTGTTTTTCTTTTTGCCTTTTGCCTTTCTTTTAATATCCTTTAAATTAGGTAGTTCTGACTCTTCTGTTCCCTCACCGGATAAACGCTTCAAACCAGATGAGTTTTTAATTTCACCGGAAGAAGAGGAGTCTCCTTTCGAAATTTTATTCTCAGCAGAACTATTCTCTTCCGTATTGTTCTGACTTTTTTCCTGTGCATAAGATTCCGTAGAATCCTTTGGAAAAGGTAAAAAAATTTCTTTATCTTCCGCAAATAAAATCGTCGAGAAAAGTAAGAAAGCAAAAAAACGGATATAAAATTTCATTGTGAACCTGCTTCTCCCGTTTTTTCCAATTCTGGTTTTTTCTCTGCTGGCTTTGGACTTTCTTCTGATGGTGCTTCTGTTTTACCCTTCTTTGTATCAGGCTTATCTATGAAATCGATTTTCCGTGTTCTTTCTAAGACCTGGGGTTTTTTATCCTTTTCCCGAATCGTCATTTCTCCATCAATCAGATCCTCTGAAATAGCAGGTTTGGGTTTTTCTTCTCCAGGTAAATAGTTCGAATCAGAAATCGGGTTAGATTCCACTTCTTTATCTTCAATATCGTATAAGGGTGCTCCGGAATCTTTTTGCTTAATTGTGCGTAAAGATTTACTTTCGAGGAGTTTTCTATCACTCTCAATTAAATCAGCATTTACTCCGGGTGTTTCCTTATTCTGGAAGTATTCATAACGATTCTCTTCCCTGTATTGAGAATCATTTAATAACTCGGACATATCCGGCATCCGAATATTTTTTCGTTTACGGTTGTATTCTTTTTCTATTTCTTCCTTAAAAAGAGTTCGGGTATCTTTAGCCAGATCCTGACCGACCTGTGATGCGCTCTTTTTACCATAAGACCAGCCAATATAAATCCCATATACAGCACCTATGGCTATAATAATGAAAAAAACTGCTTTTAAAAGATTGGCTATGGTTTCGGGAATTTTACTTACCAGCTCATCTAAAAAATCAAGATATTTACGGAGATTAAGTTTTCTTAAGAAGTCCATCATACTATTTTTCGGAAAGATTTCAAAAATAATTATGAGCTTTTCGCTTTTTTAGAAATGGAGAGAAAGCAAAGGGCCTGGCGAACCACCTATGGCTCGCTTTCCTTACCGAATTCAGGCTATTTTTTCGTCAGGCTTAAGAATGAAAAGGGGTTCTTCTTTATTCGCTACGGTTTCTCTTGTCACCACTACTTCCATTACATCTGAGCGAGAAGGTATCTGGAACATAATATCAAGCATGATGTCTTCAATAATAGCCCGCAAACCCCTGGCTCCCGACTCTCTTTTTATTGCCTGTTTGGCGACTTCTTCAATGGCATCATCTGTGAACTTTAAAGTTACATTCTCCATCTCAAACATCTGCATATACTGCTTCATAAGAGAGTTTTTAGGTTCTGTAAAAATCCTTTTTAAAGATTCAATATCTGCTTCCTGTAACGTAGCAATAATAGGAAGTCTTCCCACAAATTCAGGAATCAAACCGTATTTCAGCAAATCCTCAGGAATTACATGTTGTAGGGTTTCTGAGTCCGGAATATCTTTTGAAATTTCAGAATTTCGGTTATCAAAGCCAATATTCTTTACTCCGATACGAGCTTTGATAATCTTATCCAGATCTACAAAAGCCCCTCCGCAAATAAATAGAATATTTTTTGTATCAACAGCAATGTATTCTTGATGAGGATGTTTACGCCCTCCCTGGGGAGGAACATTTGCAACAGTTCCTTCAATAATTTTTAACAGGGCCTGTTGTACCCCTTCACCGCTTACATCTCTTGTAATAGAGGCACTATCTGTTTTTCTAGAAATTTTATCAATTTCATCAATATAGATAATTCCAAGCTCTGCTCTTTTTACATCATTATCAGCATTCTGAATAAGTTTCAGAATGATATTCTCTACATCTTCCCCTACATAGCCAGCTTCCGTCAAAGCTGTAGCATCTACAATAGCGAAAGGAACTTTTAGGATTTTGGCGAGAGTCTGAGCCATGAGAGTTTTTCCACTACCGGTGGGTCCGATAAGTAGAATATTGGATTTGTCTAATTCAATATCATTTTTATTAGAATTATAATGAATTCTTTTATAGTGATTATAGACTGCAACTGCCATTGCCTTTTTGGCTCTTTCCTGACCTATAATGTATTGATCTAAGATTTTATTTATATCCCTCGGTTTCGGAACTTCACCCAAAAGAGCGGGTTTATCCAGACCCTGATTCGGCTCTTCCGAAATGATTTCATTGCAAAGACTGATGCACTCATCACAGATGTAAACACCCGGTCCTGCAACCAGCCTTTTCACCTGATCCTGTTCTTTACCGCAAAAAGAGCAATGTAGTTTTTCTTTATTCATATTGACTTAATCAGGCGTTGTCTTTCTTTTCTTCAGAAGTATTCTTTCTGTCTTTTATAACATTATCAATAAGTCCGTAGGCTTTTGCTTCTTCTGCTGTCATATAAAAGGCCCTTTCAATATCTTTCTCTATAGTCTCTGATGGTTTTCCTGTATGACGACTGTAGATTTCGATCATGTTTCTCTTTTCACGGGTAATTTCATTAGCAGCAATTTCAATATCACTGGCCTGACCTGTTGCCATACCGTAAGGTTGGTGTAACATAATCCTGGCATTAGGTAAAGCTGAACGCTTTCCTTTGGAACCTCCGGCCAGAAGTAGAGAGGCCATAGAAGTTGCTTCTCCAATACATAGAGTTCTTACTTCCGGTTTTATATATTGTATGGTATCATAGATAGCCAGACCGGAAGAAATGTAGCCACCCGGTGAGTTTATGTAGAGATATATATCTCTTTCCGGATTATCTGCTTCCAGAAAGAGAAGTTGAGCGGTTACTAAATTGGCATAATTATCATCAATTCGATGGCCGATAAAAATAATTCGATCTTTTAAAAGCCTCGAAAAAATATCATATTGCCTTTCTCCCCTGCTGGTTTGCTCGATAACGTATGGCATTAAACTCATGTTTTTTTCCTTATTCTTTCGATGATAGTATCTGGTTGGCTTCTGCTACAGAAATTTCTTTAACCAGTTTCTTATCTGAATTATCGATTAGAAAATCAAATATTTTTTTAAATTGAAGGTTTTCGGAAATTCTGGCTTTTTCTTCGTTTCCGGGTTCCGACTGTCTTTGGCCCGGATTCTCAATTTCGCCCTGAAGCTTTCCAAAATACTCAAGAACTTCCTCATCAGATACAGAAATATTTTCCTTGTTAGAAATGGAGTTTAAACAAAGAAAATTCTTAATTCTTCTGCTGGCTGCTTTTTCGAGATTTTCGAGTATCTTCTCCTTATCATCACCGGTTTTCTCGGCAAACTCAGCGAGGTTCATTTGAGGAAGGTTATTCCTATGCAAATGATCCTGGAAGATATTATTGGCTTCCGTAAGAATCAAAGAACGGGGGATCTCAAAGTGAGAATTTTCTATTATTTTATCTAAAATGATAGCAGTATATTTTTCCCGGAAATAATTAGCATAATAGCTTTGAACATTAGAAGCTATTTTTGCTTTGAGCTCATTCAGGGTCTGCGTTCCATCCCATTCGATAGCTAATTCATCGTTAATCTCCGGATAGGTAGCCGAGCTAATGGCCTGTACATTTATTTCATACTGAAATGTTTTTCCTGCAAATTGTCGGTTCGCATAATCTTCCGGGTATGTATACTCGAAATGCTTCTCTTCTCCAACTCTTAAACCAAGGAAGTTTACATCCATACCGGGAGGGTTATCAGGTTTTCCGATGAAATAGCGAATATTACTTTTTGGAAATTGTTCCTTCTTATTATCTTCACCTTTTGGATAAGTTATAATATCTACTTCCAGCATATCGGTTCCGGCTGATACTTCGGACTCTTCTTTTAGTTGAAGTTTCACGAGCATTGACTGAATCTGCTGGATTTCTTTATCCACTTCTTCGTCACTTACTTTAATTTCGTAAGTTTCGAGAGGTATATTCCTGTATTCGCCAATTTCAGCAACAGGTGCAGTTTCATAATTCGCCTTAGCTACTAAGGTTTCATTCCTCTTGAACTTTTCAACTTCAAACCTTGGATGTGAATAAGGAGTATGCTCTAATTTCGGATATAAATCTTTCATTGTATCGGACAAAAGAATATTAATAGCATCTTCCGATACAGATTCTCCCAAAATCCGCTTTACCATATCAAGTGGCGCTTTGCCCTTTCGAAAACCCTTTATATTAGCAGTTTTCTGTGCTTGCTGATAGGCTTTTTGAAAAGCGGCTTCAATTTCATCAGGGGTGAAGGTAAAATTTAGATCTACCGAGGCGTTATTGTTCTTGGTTACTGTGTATTCCATTGTGTATCATTTATGTAGAAAGGATAGAGTTGAGCGGGAAACGGGACTTGAACCCGCGACCCCCTCCTTGGCAAGGAGGTGCTCTACCACTGAGCTATTCCCGCAAAGATGGTATGTGACCATTTAATTTCCCTATTTATATTTGTAAACTAAAAACTTAATTTATTTTGCTAACAATTTCTGAACAGAAGGGTACAATGTTTCTGCTAACAACTCATGTCCTTTTACTGTAGGATGTATTCCATCGCTCTGATTCAAGGAAGGAATTCCGGCTACCTTTTCTAGTAAAAAGGGACTTAGTGGAACATTTTCTTTTTTGGAGATTTCTACATAAAGTTTATAGAAATCCTGTGTGTATCTCGGTCCTAAATTTGGAAACGTTCTCATGGGAACCAATAGAATTTTTACTTTTGGATTTTTGTCCCGAACTTTTTGTATAATGGCAGTCAGATTCTTTTTAATAAGCGGAATCGGAATTCCTCTCATAGAATCATTCGCTCCGAGCTCCAGGACAAACACATCTACTCCTTCGGAAATCACCCAGTCCAATCTTTCCAGTCCGCCTGAAGTTGTATCTCCACTCAGGCCTGCGTTGACATACTCATAGGAATAACCTTCCTTTTTCAGCTTTGCATAAATTAAAGATGGAAATGAAAATGCCTCGGAAGGTAATTTATAACCGGCCGTCAGGCTATCTCCAAAAAAAATTAATCTGGGTTTGGATTCTTTTTTCATTGCTAAAAGTGGTTTTTTATTTTCCGTCTTCTCCTTACAAAAAAAGGATAAAATTAGAAATAAAAGAAAACTTATTCTCAATCTGTTTTCTCCAGTTTTTTAGGCTCCTGAACACTCAGATTAATGACTTTTTCTTCCGGTTTGGGTTCATTTATTGGTTTCTCTGTTTTATCTTCCTTTTTTCGAAAAAGTCGAACTGTATCGGGAATATATGCACCAATTAAAATGAAAACAAGCCCGGCTACTGTCCAGGTGTTTAATAAGGAATCCATGGCAAGTCTGTCCCAGCGAACATAGAAAATACTAATAAACCAGCCTGTCATCATTAGCACAAGGCTAATCAGGTGCGGAAGAAGAAATAATTTGATTCGTCTTAGCATAGTTTTTAAGTTTTTAAAATAGCGGATGTTTGAACAAGATTTTTTTTCAAGTGGAGTGACTTTTGATATTTCAATAAAAATAACCCTTATTTTTTAAAGGATACTTATAAAATCATCCTTTACTTTTTAAAAGCTCTATTTAAAATATACTGGTTAAATGGAAAGATTAATTCAATATAAGATGAGAGTATGGAAGGATTCTGACAGGCGCAAACCCCTTATTATTCGAGGAGCCAGACAGGTTGGTAAAACATATACAATAAAAGAGTTTGGCAAAAAATATTTTCAGCATACGGTTGTGATTGATTTTGAAAAAGAAAGGAATATAAGGACAATCTTTGAAAACTCCCTGGAACCCCAAAAAATCATTCAATCTTTGGAGCTTATTACAAAAAAGCCTATTATACCGGGAAAAAGCCTTTTATTCTTTGATGAGATCCAGGCCTGTCCCGATGCAATTATAGCTCTCAGATATTTTTATGAAGAAATGAAAGAGCTGCATGTTATTGCAGCAGGTTCTTTATTAGAATTTTCAATATCAGAAATTTCATTCCCTGTTGGAAGGATTCAATTTCTGAATATGTATCCTTTAAATTTTCAGGAATTTTTATTGGCTACCGGAAACGATAAAGCAGCCACTCTTATTTCAAATGTATCGATGGATATAAATGAATGGGAACATGATATTCTTTTAAGAGAACTACGTACCTATTTTTTTATTGGCGGAATGCCGGAAAGTGTGAAAGCTTTCCGGGAAACAGCCAGTATCCTCGAATCTCATGAAATCCATAAAGAATTACTTCAATCATTCCGGGAAGATTTTTCTAAATATGCACCTCAGTCTGACAAACAGTGCATAGAAGATGTTTTTTATAACTCAGCCAAAAATATTGGTAATCAGATTAAATATACGAACCTTTCTGATTCTTTTTCCTCACCTACTGTTAAAAAAGCTCTCGAAACCCTTATAAAAGCAAAGTTAATTACAAAAGTCCCTTCCATACACAGCCTGGAACCTCCCTTGAATTCCCAAATCAACCATAAAAAATTTAAGATAATCCTACTGGATATCGGTTTATGGCAACAATTAGGAGGAATACTACCTGCCCATGAAATTTTGGAAACTAACCTATCGAATTTATACAGGGGAGCTCTGGCAGAGCAATTTGTCGGACAGGAGCTCCTTGTCGGATTTAATGAATTACGATATTGGTATAAAGATAAAAAAAGCAGTAATGCAGAAGTAGATTATATTTTAGAAAAAGAGAATCAAGCGATTCCTATTGAAGTAAAAAGTGGAAGTGCCGGTTCTTTGAAAAGCTTACATCAACTTTTTGAATTAAACCCGGAAACTCCCTACTCTATAGTTTTTTCATCTCGACTTCCGGGCTTAATAGCAGAAAAAAAAATAATTTTTCTTCCTCTCTACTTTGCCGGTGCGATTCAGAACGCTCAGTTTTCGCTTAAGCCTAAATAAAGTAGATGTGCCCAATAGCACATCTACTTAAAAAAAGACTATTTAGAATTTCATATTCATAGAAAGGAATATGCTCTGCCTTTTGTCAACATTGGAAGGATTCGGGCCTAAGGGTGCCATAGAATCTGCAATAATTTTTGGCATGTTTCCGGAAAGCAAATCCATAAAACCTACAGCGTCTTTGTTTTTTACTTTGGATTTGGCTATTTTATGAGTCACACTGGAACTGGAATAACCAATACCAAAAGAGAATTTCTCATTGGCCTGGTAATTATAAGCGATACTCATATTGGTTCCGGAAATCTCCAGTTCATTATCTCCCTTAAATTTTATTGTTCCGGGCATGGCGGGCATACCAGGAAAGATTGAAACTGATGCCGTATTTTTATTTTCGTATTTTCCCAGTCCTTTTCCATAACGATACTCAAGCCCCAGATCCAGGCTATGTCTGTCCATGATAGGAAGGGTGTATAGGAAACCCAGAGGGATTTCTGCATAGTATTCCGAGTTGGTAATGGCATACATGTCCGGAATATTTAAACCGCTAGTAGCAATAGGAGTAACTGTAGTCGTTGGAGAACCTCCTGTAGTAGCAGAACTAGTCATCCTAATAACTCCGGAAGTACTTCCCATGGTATAAGGTGCATTGATTTTGGCGGCATCTGCCCTTATTACGAAGCCTAATCTGAGCCGAAGACCTTCGAGGTATTTTTCGTTTCTTCCCTTGAAAATATGTAAATCAGCAAGGTAACCGAGGTTTCCCAGGTCCAGCTTATTATTATTATAAGAAACCAGGTAATTACCCTGAGTGTTGATAGCCATATTTATTGAAAAAAAGTTTATGGCTGTAGCACTTGATACGAGCTGAAGAGAACTGATACTATCATTCTTTAAGCCAGCATAGCCAAGAATAATATGGTTAGTTAGGAATCCGGATCCAAAATTAAAATCCAGGTTAATTCCGGTTCCCTTCATTTTGCCCGCATCCATGGGCAATTCATTAAAAAAACTGCCTTTTATTAATTCATTGGTTAACCTTGCATTTTTTGTTTGAATTGCATTTTTCACGGCTGCTGAATCTACACTTTCGGAAGAAATTTTCAGTGTAAATCCGGATTCTGCAAAAATGTTGGTTGATAATAATACTAAAAAGATTATTATTTTTTTCATTTAAAATATCCCTCTTATATTTTTTTAGCCATTTTAAATCTCTTTAATTTTATTTCATAGTTTTTTTTATGTAGAGTTTGTTTAGATATACCTTTTTTTATTTCCCTTTTCTCTCCCACCAAATTTTCCAATCTTGAACCTGATATATTTTTTCGCCGGTTATATGGTTTAAAGCAGCGATAATAAGAGAGCGATTTTGACTTTCTCCTTCCTTTTCCAGTTGAGAGATAAGAAAAGGAATACTTTGACCATCTTTTCTTTGCTCCATAGCTTGAAAAGCAGCTCGCCTCATAGAAGAGTCTGATTTTTTTGCTCCCTCATGTAGAATATCCAGGGCCTTCTGTCCCGGAATGTTGGCGATCGCCGAATAGGCAAAATAAGCGGATTCTTTCTCTTTTGTTTTTTTTTCTAAAACATTTAGAGAATCCTCTAATCGAAGAGAGGATAGAGCCTGTATAGCCAGAAGGGATAATTTCCTGTCCGAACTTTCAACCGCATTTTTTAAGGGCTCCAGGGCTTCTTTGGCTTCCAGTATTCCAAGGGCCCAGACAGCTCCATATCGTCCCTCTCCCTCTTCCTCTTTTAATACCTTTAACAAAGTTGGAACACTCTGACTTTCTCCCATCCAACCCAGAGATTGGGCAATTTTCTCCCTACCCGGTAAAGTTGTATCCAATAGAAATTCTTCAATCCTGGTTCTCGCTTTTGTATACTTATATTTTCCCAGGATAAACGTTAAGTAAGGAATCAATTTCGATTCTTTTTTTTGTAAACGAGACAAAACAACTTCTGCTGTTATTACATCCGGAATTTCCGCCAAAATATTACTGGCTATAATTTTTAATTCTTCCTGTTCATTATTTAATAAAGGTAATACAAGACGATTCACTTTGGGAGAAGCTATTTTAATTAAAGCAAGCTCGGCGTTTTCTATTCCCTTTGGAAAATTAGCTTTTAAAGCATTTACTAAGATTGGAATTGCTTTTTGACTCTGAATTCTACCCAGAGCCAGATAAGCTGCTGCCAGAGTGGGAGAGGGAGAACTGTTATTAGCAAGTTTGATTAAATAAGATTCACCCTCTTTTATTTTTAAATTTCCTATCAACATGGCGTAGGTTTTTGCTTTTTGGGGATCTGTATTTTGGTTCGCCATTTTCAGGATACTGTTTTTTTCAAATGTAGCTTGGTTTCGGATCAAAGCTTTCATTGCAAGCAATCTGCGTGTATTTGAATCATCTTCCATAAAGGGAAGTATATACTTTACTACCTTTGGTTCTGAAAATTTGGATAATGCATCCAGGAGAATTTCAGGAGAAACTACTTTATCTTCTTCTAACATGCGAGCAATTCTGATACAGGATGTTTCATCCTGAAAATGAGAAAGAACCAAAGCAGCGGTTCCCCGGACTGCTGCTTCAGGATCTGTATCCAGCAATTTACGAATTTCCGGAATAAATTTCCTTCCTTCTATTCTCTGTATTTCAACGAGAATTCCCGAACGCTCAGTCCAGATAGGAGAGTGTAATTTTTTTGTGATTTCTTCTTCTGTTAGGTTTGCAGTGCTAGCTATTGAAGTTGAGCTTCGACTTAAAGGTTTTGGCGGACCACAAAACGAAATGAAAATAAAAATCAAAATGAAAACTTCTTTCATCCTTTACCTACTTATAAAGCAACATGCTTAAAAATTAAACTGTTTGTCATTACATCGTAAAAATTTATTTTTAAAAAAACAAGTTGTAATTTTATTCTTCTGAGGTCTAAACTGGTAAACCGGTTTAGCTTTACCGGGCAATAAAATTTCCGGAGGTGATTATGAGCATAAGCAAGAAAAATATTAGTCTTGAATTCTTGCTTGATACATTAAAGACAAAATACCCGGAAGAGACATTCCAATTACTGGAAGAGGCCAGAAAAGTAGCCAGAGAACACTGTGAAGATTTTTCAGAGTTCGACTTCAGTAAATGCTACTCTATCCCTATTTCCTGCATTCTTATTCAACTAGAGGTAAACACAGAGGTTTTACTGGCAGGATTCCTGCACGGAGCCGGTGTTCGCTCCACAGAATTTATTGGTAGGGAATTTGGTATCGAAGTTATGGCCCTTTTGAACGGAGTGAATGATTTAGACTTCGTAAATCAACCGGGGACATTTGTAAGAGAGAAAAAAATAAAAAAGACTGTTATTGAGAATTTACGAAAACTCATACAGGAAAAAACCTCTGAACCGGGAGTACTTGTAATTAAACTGGCAGAAATTGTCTGGAAGTTAAGAACCCTTAAACATGTGCAGGGAAATGAACAAATTACTCTTGCAAAAGAAGCGCGAAACTTATATGCTCCTCTTGCCGGAAGACTTGGAGTTTATCTTTTGAAATGGGAATTAGAAGACCTTGCTTTTTCAATTTTAGAGCCAAACTCATATTCTGAATTAAAAAAACTGGTTTCCGAAAAAAGGGAAGAGAGAGATAAATATATTCGTTCTATTCTTCAGACTGCCGAAACAGTTCTTCGCGAACAGAATATTTACGCAAAGATAATTGGGCGAGCCAAACATTTTTATTCTATTCATAAAAAAATGCAGAGTAAACATAAGAATATCAAACAGATTTTTGATATTCAGGCCATCCGTATCATTGTGAATTCTGTGGAAGAATGTTATAAAGCTCTGGGCTTGATTCATACCCTCTGGTCTCCTATAGTCGGTCGCTTTAAGGATTATATAGGTAAACCCAAGGAAAATATGTATCAATCTATTCATACTACAGTAAAAGATGAGAGGGGAAGAACTATAGAAGTTCAAATACGAACCTTCGAAATGGATAGAATCGCCGAACTGGGTGTAGCAGCTCACTGGGTTTATAAAGAAGGTTTAAAGCTGCAAAATAATTCAGAGTCTAATGGGGAAGTGAAAGAAACTATAGTCTTTACTCCTATCGGAAAAATGATTCGATTAAAGCCCGGCTCTACTGTTTTAGATTTTGCTTTTAAAGTACATACTCAACTCGGATTACATGCAAGAGGAGCTATTATCAATCAGAGGATGATTCCCTTACAATACAAATTACAATCGGGAGATAAAATTGAAATTATTTTTGATAAAAAACAAAAACCCTCGATCCATTGGTTGCAATTTGTTCGTTCCGGCTCTGCCAGACAAAAAATTCGCAGGTATTTAAAATCCTTAGAATCAGAAAAAAGAAGCGAAGAACAAATTTTTCCTCCTGGATTTACAGGAAAACGTCACCTTCTTCTTAATGGAAATAAAAACAGGCATCCCGTAAAACCCAAGCCTCCACAATTAAAGGAGAGTAATACAATTTCTATAGAAGGTGATAGGAATATACTTTTTCGTTTCGCTTCCTGTTGTGCTCCGGAACCGGGAGATCAAATACTGGGTTATGTTACACGAGGAAGAGGAGTTACCATACATAGAAGAGATTGTATTATGCTCAGAAAAAATGTATCGACAGTTCGCCTTATTGATGTTGATTGGGATATAAAATCTTATAGGGAAAGTGCCTGAGAAAATCGAACGAATTATTAACAGGGGAGCACTAACTCTCCAAATTATTTCCCTTTCTAAGATCCATGGTTTGAGTCATGGGTCTTAGAAAGAAAGACACAAAAGATAATTACCTAGCTATCGGTTTGGACAGAGACTCATTGAAAATAAATTAAGGTATAATACATAGCTTTTTAACAATCATTTGGAAGTTAAGCGAAATTATTTATTCTTTTTTCGTTTCATCGTAAAGGGAAGGTTTAGTAGCTTTAAGTTTCTATCTACATTCATTAAACAGGACAGGCCTTCCGTTATGCCCATTTGTTCGTCATCAAATACGCATTTACAATTTTCACAACTTCCATTCCAGCAGTGCTTTTTTAAGCTAATTTCAAACTCTTCTGTAGTTAAAGCAATGTAGTGAAAACCCCGGAGCAAGCAAACGGAACCGGGAATATAGTATTTTTTACCTTCAATTTCTATGGGTAATAAATCATGGTTTATGTTTTCACCGAAAAGAATTTTGAAAGATTTATCACCTGAATCAAAAAGCATTTAATTGACCTGTATAGAACAGTATGAAACATGTAATATTAAATGAAAGCATTTTTAGTTCTGGAAAACGGAGAAGTGTTTGAGGGAGAATCTTTCGGTTACGAAGCTTCCTCTGTGGGGGAAGTGGTTTTCAATACTTCTATGGCAGGTTACCAGGAAATTCTAACCGATCCTTCCTATTGCAAGCAAATAGTAACCCTTACGTATCCTATGGTGGGAAATTATGGGATCTGTGATGAAGACATGGAATCCGATAAAATTCAGGTGAGTGGTCTCATTGTAAAAGAGTATGTAGACTATCCTTCCAATTTTAACAGTAAGGAAACCCTTCGTGAATTTTTAATTCGTTATAAAACTCCGGCCATACAGGGGGTGGACACCAGGAAATTAACCCGAATCATTCGCTCGGAAGGAGCCCAGAGAGGAGGTATCTTCTTTGGAGAATCCTTTTCTGAAAGTTTTCGGAAAGAAGTATTTCAATTTCCGGGTCTTTTAGGGCTCGATCTGGCTAAAGAAGTGAGCACCAAAAAAGCTTATGAGTTCGGAACGAAAGGTAAGGGGAATCTGCAATTAGCTGTATATGATTTCGGAATAAAAACTAATATATTAAGGAAATTGAATGAGGTTGGCTTTGATGTGAAAGTTTTTCCGGCTAGAACACCGGCAAAAGAACTTTTGTCTCAGGGTTTTGATGCTTTCTTTCTTTCGAATGGACCCGGTGACCCGGAACCGGTTGAGTATGGCATTGAGAATGCGAAAGAGATACTCAAATCCAAGAAGCCGGTATTTGGAATCTGTCTGGGGCACCAGATTTTAGGTCTGGCCATGGGACGTAGAACAGAGAAGTTGAAGTTCGGTCACAGGGGAGGAAATCAACCGGTAAAAAATACCCGCACCAATAAGGTAGAGATTACCTGCCAGAATCATGGATTTACCGTAGTAGGTGGAGATAATTCGGAAACTCCTATCACTCATGTAAACCTGAACGATGAAACCATTGAGGGGATAAAAGTTCGAGATCTCCCGGTCATTTCGGTGCAATATCACCCCGAAAGCTCACCAGGCCCGCATGATGCAGATTATATATTTAAAGAGTTTTTTGAACTCGCCCGATCACATCGGTATCTGGTTTAGGTCTGTTCTTCCTGGCTTGTTTCACTTTTTCGCATAATGTTAATTTTTGCCTGAGCAAGCCGACGAAGTTCTATCATTTCTTTTACATGATACTGAAGAATTGGATCAAATTCAACTTTTGATTCCATTTCTTTCAGGGTATTGCGTATAAAAAGATAATCCTGAAGTTTATTGATCCTGCTGGTTAAAATGAGTTTTCGAACAATATCAAACTCATACCTTCTAAAATGAATTCGAACTAAGAATTGAACGGAAAATTGGGTGGAGAGTCTTTGCCAGCGGCTATCCAGAGGTTTTTTTTGAGATGGGTTCTGTAAGTCTTCAAATTCATTTTCTTCCATTACTCTTTCCTTTTTATACAATAATGAATTCGGCTAATTTTATAAAACCTTACCATCAATTTCGTCTAAAAAGTCTAAAACCTCTTCAAAAGATTGTATATATCCATCGATTTGTATATGGAACCATTCCTCAAGTGAGTTTCTATCGCTATAGGCCGGGAAAAAATCCTTATTTCGTATGTATTTTGCAAACATAAAATGAAAAACGTCTTTACCGAATTCAGTAAAGAAGTCTTCTATATTTTCATCGTTCATGAAAGATGGGACATGGAAAGATTCAACATGATTAAGAATTTCATCATCTTCCAATTCTATTGGAGAATCCATGTTTTCATAGGTATCTTTTACCCAGTCTAAAAACTTCTTTTTGCCCTGGATGCGAATGATGGAGACGGAATCATCCGTATCAAAATCTTCTAGATCCTCGTTTTCGGGGTCAAACTCGTCACCGAGTCCGTGAAAATCTCTATCGTTGCTCATAAAATTCCCCTTTTTTCTACTCTATAATTCTCTAGAAAATCTGTCATTTCATTTATTTATCCGTCGAATTCGAGCTATGGTTTTACCCAATCTTTAATCTATTTAGACGTATGGAATTAGTTTTTTGAAAGAACTTTTAGTAATCTTAATAGGGAAGGTCCGGATTTACTAAAGAAGAGAATAGATTGAAGTTAAGCGAAATTTACAAAAGAAAATAGAAGAAGGCAGATGCTCTTGCCTTCTTTTATGATGGAAATTACTCAGCCTTATTTCTGAGTTCTTTTTTCTTTCCTTGAATTGACTGTGTAGTTCTTTTGAACATTTTAGCCAGTTCTATATTGGGTTTATCTATATTTTTTTTCAGCTTTTCAATATCTTTCTTGCTCCAGGATTTTCCAGTATTATCTACATCAATTCCCATTAGTTGCATACGAATAACTTTTTTCTTGGAATTTATAGATTGCAGAGAGCGCTTGAACAGCTTGATAAGCTCTTTTTCAGGTTTATCTATGTTTTCTTTAAGCTTTGCAAGCTCCACTTCGGTCCAGGGTTTTCCTGCTTTGCTCAGATTACCCGGAGTTTCCAGTTTTCTCCTTCTGGTTAGAGTGTTTTTACTGGCACGTTCTTTCCAGAATTCATTGTGCTTTTTCGCTGCATCTAAATCGGCTTTAGAAAAGTTATTGTCTTTCAACCAGATTTTAGTTAGATATCCTTTTTTTTGAGCGGAAAGGTCAGATTTGATTGTAAAAGTTATCCAATCATCCAAAGTTTTGATTGTGCTAATTTTCTTAAGCGTTGTTTTGTCTACCATATTTTCTATCACCATTCTATTTTATTTATTTTTATTTATTTGGGGAGTTTCCTCCCCAAATAGTTAGACATAGAATCTCTTTTCAAAGAAAACATGATTTTCTTTTTTTTCAAGTTTTTTTTGCTTATAAAGAAAATTTTTTCGCTAAATTATTTCTCTTCTTTTTTAAATTCCTTATAGTATTTTCTTACTTTTTTTACATAATTAATGGTTTCTTTATAAGGAGGAATCCCTCTATAACGTTTAACTACAGCCGGACCGGCATTATAAGCAGCTACAGCCAAATCCAAATTGCCAAACTTTCCTATCAGGTATTTCATAAATTTAGTTCCACCTCTGACGTTATCACGTGGTGATAGAATGTCTTTTACTTTTAAACGCTTGGCAGTGGCAGGCATAAGCTGCATCAACCCTCTTGCTCCTACATGGGACTTTGCGTTGGGGTTGAAGTTCGATTCAGCTCGTACGATAGCTTTAATAAGAGCTGCTTCTACTCCCTGTTTGGCTGCTTCTTCCTCAATAATAGAGATAATTTTGGAATATTTACCATCACGGGAGAATTCAAAACGGCTATGCTTGGGTTGCTTTTCCGGTTCTGGCTCAATTTCTTTTTGAGCAAGTTTTTTTAGCTCTTCAGTACATTCTTTCTCGAAACTTGCCAGGTTACTTTCGCTGATAATTTCACCGGCTTCATTTTCAATGCTGTTTTGAATTAAAGAAACACCTAAATCTGCATTGCAATTCAGACAATTTGTACCCTGTTTCTTTTCTTTATATTCCCTTGCTTTTCTTTCTATACAGGGATTTATAACTTTCGCTTCTTCTTTGCTTGCCCTGCTTCCTGTTTCCGGGTTACAGTTTGCAAGCACTGTAATTAAAATCATTATTGTGCCGAGGATTTTCATGGGAACCCTCCTTCCTGTTTTCAAAATTTTTTTTCGCTTATATGACCAGCTTTTTTTAAGCCTCTGGGATGTCAAACCTTATTATATTTGCCGCTTTCTAAAAAAATAACTATGTTATTGGATAAAAATTCAATATATTGAACGATGATTTTGAGAAAAATACGTTATACGATATTCGAGATTGGGAGGATAAAAATGTAGGGAATATTATATTTTGTCTGAATGCACTTTGAATAGAAGGATTTCGGATTTTTATTCAGGAATAGTGTCCCTTCCAAAAGTCAGGATTGCTTTTTCACAGTAGGCGAGCCATTGGTGGCTCGCTTGATGCACAGAAAAAATGGAGGCTTGCAGAAATGTGTAATCCGGAATTATAGAATTTTTAGGAACTCGCTACGAACCGTAGTATATCTGTGGAGGTAAGAATTCCAACCATCTCATCTTTCCTATTCATTACTATGATTGCATGAATTTTGTTGTCTACCATAGCTTTAGCGGCATCTACAACAGAAACATCTTCATAATAGGAGAAAATTGGATGGGTCATGATCTCTTTGGCCATGACCGGTTTATCCTTGGCTTTAATGGTTTGTACGATAGTAATATAGTTTTCTACATCTTTGTTGGAAATCATTCCTATAATATTTTGCTCCATATCTACGACAGGAATATGGTGGATTCGATTCATCGTAAACATTTCAACCATATCGAGTACCGGAGTATCCTGGGGTATCGTAATCACCTTTTTGGTCATTAAATCTTTGATTTTCATACTCATATCCTGTTTAATTGCTTAATTTATTTCTTCTCTCTTTGCGGGCCAGAGACTGCATATCTTCGATATTATCTAGTTCATCCATAATTTCAAGCCCTAAAAGTGCCTCCATGATATCTTCCATAGTAACAATTCCTACAGTTCCACCATACTCATCGGTTACGAGAGCAATATGCTCTTTCTCGGTTAATAGCTTATTAAAAAGCCGGGGGATAGGCAGGTGTTTATAGACTACGAGGATTTTTCGACTTATGTCCTTGAGGTTTTTTTGTTTGGGTTCGTCTTTCTTTAGAAGTTCGTTTAGAAGATCGTTCATCAGGATATAGCCGGTTATATGGTCAATATCTTCGGTATAGATAGGGATCCGGGAGAAATTGTTATTCTTTGTGGTTTCGTAAAATTTCTTTAAACTTATATCTTCAGGGGCTGCATGTAATACATTTCTGGGTGTCATGACATCTTCCGCCTTGAAGCTATTGAAACGAAGAAGGTTCTGGATAATCGTAAACTCTTCCTGTTTTAGCATTCCTTCTCTGGCACTGATTTTCGCCAGGGCGGCAAAGTCGGCTTTGCTCAAAACGCTGCTTCTTTCTGTATCTGATTTTAAGATACCGGTTAAATACTGACTTACAAGAATGGCCGGGTAAAGCGGTGAGTATATAAGGACTTTCAGGATAGCTGCTGCCATAGGAGCGAGTGTTTTCCAGTAATTTGCTCCCAGGGTTTTGGGAATGATTTCTGAGATAATAAGAATAGTCAGAGTTAGTAAAACAGAAATTAAAGATAGGTATTGGTTTCCGAATACGACCTGCGCCTGGGCTCCCACTCCGGCAGCACCGAGGGTGTTGGCAAAGGTATTTAAAGTAAGAATGGCAGCCAGGGGTCTATCAATATTTTCTTTGAGTTTTTGTAATTCGTGTCCGGATTTCTTTCCTTCTTCTATTTTAATACTGATATAGGCCGGTGTAACACTCAGGATAGTGGATTCTAAGAGAGAGCAAAAAAAGGAAAAGAAAATCGCAACAAACAGGTAGAGAAATAATAATTCCATTGGGTTAAGATGGGCGAATGCCCGAGCATAGATCCATGAATCGAAAAAGATTAAAAAAGGAAAACGAAAAAACTCTTTTCCTATAAAAATTATCCTGAATACTTAACCGGATAAACCTATAAAGAGGAATTTGTATGAGTAAGTTTTTACTGAATCTATGGTTAATTTTGTCTTTCTTTAGCTTTTTATATGCGGAGGAAGTATCCCTTTCCAATTCTGCCACTGCGTCTTATTACGAAAAGAATCAGAAAGCCTATGCTTTTGGAGGAAGGATTAATGTACGTTCGGCTGCAACTACGAAGAGTAAAAAAGTTTACGGTCTAAAAGATGGAGAGGAAATCACTCTTTTAAACCGGGAAGAAAAAACGGAAAAGATAGGACAGAGAGAAAACCCCTGGTATAAGGTGAAAAATAAAGAGGGAAAAATTGGTTATATGTTTGGAACTTTCATTGCCCTGCATAAGTTTTCAGGCGAGGGAACAGACTTTTTCCTTTTAGGCCAGGAAGAAAAGGATCCCAAATCTTTTTCTCTACGCTATTTTTCTCAGAACAAACTTTCCTATACAGTAAAGATTCCAAGTATTCCCGTCTCCAGCCTCTCTGCTTCATTTCAGAAAGATTATCCGGGAAAAGGACTTTCTTTGCTTCTGTTGAAACTAAATGAAGGTGATTCCTGTCCGAGTTCCACTCAGTATTTGTTATACGAAGTCGGAAGTAAAAAAGCGAACCTTCTCAGAAAGAAAGTAGGAGGAGCCGATCCGCCTGTTTCCCAGGTTTTTTTATATAAATTTCAAAAAGATAAAAAAGGAAATACTATGATTGAGGAACGAGAAGAACTCACAGATGATGAGGACAGCAGCGGAAAACCCATTTATTCTTCTATTGTAAATCGAACTCTTGTCTATAAAAACGGAAAAATACAGCAGGTAAAAGAAACAAAAATTAAATAAATTTTGTATCCCAAAGGGTTCAGGCATGCCTGAACCCGTATATCTACATGCCTTCCATTTTCATGGTTTTTTCCATAACGGTGATTTCTGTATCCAGATCCATAATGTCATTGGAAAGGAGTTTCGCATAATGTTTTTCAAAGGCTTCTTTCAAGGAGTCGAGGAGTCTATCTACCTTTTGTAAGGATTCTGTTAATTCTTTAGATACTACTTTTTGTTGAGACAGATTGTTGTACTGTCTCAGGATTTTCATGGTAGTATCGAGGTAGTAGGAGAGGAATTGCCTTGACATTTTAATATCCGCGGGATCCTGTTTAAAATTCTCAAAGATTTGTTCAATTAGACCCGTGATTTCTTCCACTTTTCGCTTGATACCGGGATCTACGATTTTTTTAGAAATATCTCGAATTTCTGAAAGTTGCTTTTCCCCATTAGCCATGACCTCTTTATACATTTTAGCAGTATGGGCATCGACTTTTTTGAGAATCCGTTCTTCTTCCTCTTTGTCTTTACGCCTGCTTCTAAAAAAGCGAAAAATACTCAAAGGATAATTAAAAAACTTTTTATAGGATGCCTTAATGCTACCGGTTATTACCGAACCAAGATGATAGAGGGAAAGTCCGAAATAACTGAAGGTTGCAAGAATATTGTCAGTGACTCCACTTCCTCCCCAGAGTTGACCTGCGGCAAAACCCAGAAGGGCCATAAAAGCTTGAAGAAAGGTAGCCTCCTGTGCATGGGCTTTTACAAGTTCGGATTTCCCACCTTTTGCTATCCAGATATAAATGGGAAAAAACATGCTCACGAGCATACTGATTACAAAAGGAAAGGCGACACCCTTTATTAAGAGTACAAATAAAAGGGGATAAGCTAAGAGTAAAGAAAGGTGGGCCCGTCTTGCCCAGGCCTTTTCTTCCTGTTCTTTTTCATTTTCCGGCATAATTTTCCTTCTTATCTAATTTCTAAAAGCTTAGATTTAATTTCATCTTCCATGCGAGAAAGTTCGCCTTCAGCTTCTTTGCGTTTTTTCTTCCCTTCTTCCTGGATTTTGATAGTTTCATCGATAGTAGAAATTAAATCATTGTTTATTTTCTTCAGTGTTTCCAGCTCAATAATGCCTTTTTCTGCTTCTTTTGCAACTTCGATGGTTCCGGTTTTTAACATTTCGGAATTTTTAGCTAAAAGATCGTTCGTAGTTTTCGTAACTTCCTGTTGGGCAGAAAGAGCCTTTTTCTGGCGTAAGAGACCTATTGCAATCACCATCTGGTTTTTCCAGAGGGGAATTGTATTTAAAATGGAACTCTGAATTTTTTCTACCAGAACCTGGTTTGCGTTCTGGATAAGGCGGATTTGCGGACCGGTCTGTAAAGATAACATTTTGCTTAGTTTGAGATCATGAATTTTTTTCTCGAAACGATTTACCATTTGGGCAAAGTCCTGGTATTTTTGAGCGTCTACGGGGTCTCCACTGGCCTCGCTTTTCTTCTGTAATTCGGGTAGATCTTTCTCCTGTAGTTCTTTTAACCTTAATTCTCCGGCCAGGATGTAGTGATTGAGCTGCCTGAAATATTCCAGGTTTTTCTTGTACATATTATCAAACAGGGTTATATCCTTGATAAGATTCATCCGGGATTTATGCAGCTCATCGATGATTTTCTCCAGTTGTTCGCTCAGGGTATCATACTGGGCAATGAATTTGCGGGATGAGTTTACAAGAGAGCCTAAAAATGGGATTTTGGAGATGAAGCTATCTTCCTCACTCAAACTGTCTACATCCAGATCTTTCATTTTTAGCATCAGGCTGGAAAGTATTTCTCCCGTTTCCCCGGTGTCCTTGGCCCTGATTTGTGAAAGAACCTGGTCTGAAAACTCAGAAATGCTTTTTTGAGCTTCCACTCCGTACTGGATTACCATCTGGGAATCATCTATGTTAATCTGTTTGGCAAGTTCTCTGACTTTTTGTTGATCCTCCGGAGCGAGATCACTAATAATCTCTCCCACCTGCATTTCTTTTTTTACCTGTTCGGTTATCTGTGTTGCCTGTGCCTGTTGTTGGGCTGCACCTTCTGACATTCATCCACCTCCTATTTTAGCACCTATTCTATGAGAATGAACCTTTAAATCAAGTTTTTTCTTGTAAAGGAAAGTATACAACTTAGACTTTAGTTTAAAGCAGGAGATTTGTATGAAAAAGTATTTGATGCGCTGGTTTGTGTTTCTTTTCATTTTTTTTACTTTTGAGGGTTGTTTTGAAATCGTCCATTATCTCGATTGGAAACAGGACGGTTCTGTGGAATCAAGCTGGAGTTTTTCTATATCCAGTGCATTATTAAACGATAAAAGTTTACCGGGAGGAGGGGCGGCCAAGGAGAATATCCCGGAAAAATTTAAAAATTCCCAGGATGAAGTTAAAGGAAAGATCGGACAATATGTGAAAGATTTGAAGTTTCAGGAAACCAAAGATGAATTTGAATACGGTTTTGAAATCCAGTATACTATAAAAGATCTAAAACAACTTCCGGATAAACTTATGGTAGAAGATGGGTATCCACTTCTTCCCCGTTACAGTCAAAAACGTAATAGTTTAATTTTTACTTTTATGCCCAAGGATAAAAATGGTAAAAATGCAGAAGATACTACTCTTTTACATCCTATTAATGATGTAAAAACTCCGGCACCTCCTTCTCCGGAAGAAGATAATCAGCAGGCCGATCCTTTTGGAGGAGGAATGGAGAAAATATTATCCCAGGTAATGTCTTCAGCTTCTTATAAAATTGTTCTGGGTGGTGAGTTTAAGCCGGTAATGGCAAAAGTGCATTCTTTGAATTCAGAAAAAACGTATGAATTACGAATTCAAAAAATGGGTTCTTTACGTCTCGTTAAGGTACCTTTTATGACCTTATTCTTAAAAGAAAAAAAGGGTTTTCATGTGGTCGTATATTTAGCTTCAGATAGCACCTCGAAGTAGGTCATTCTTTCTTTAAGGTGAGCCATCGGTGGCTCGCTTTTTTTACAGGTAAACAAATGATAGAATTAGAAAACAAAAATCCCTATTCAAAATCGGAAATATTAGCTTCCTTAAATGATGTAAGCAGGAAGGTAAGTGCTTATTACAATTCCATAAAACCTGAATATTTTTTTCATGATAAGCTCGGAGGCTGGTCACCTGCACAGAACCTGCATCATATAGCAGATATAGCAACAGGAGCTATTTTTTTACTTCGAGTACCGAGGTTTATCTTTTTAATTTTTGGAAAAGTTGAGGCTCCGAGGGACTTTCAAACTTTACTTTTTGAGTATATTGGAAGCGGTAAAGTAGTTCAACTTGGCCCCTTCGCACCCGGTAGAATTGTTGCTGAAAATGAAAGAAAAAAGATTGGGGATCTGCTGGAGCGCTGGGAAAAGGTAAACCAGGAATTGTTGGAGGTTGTGAAGTCTCTACCGGAAGAGGAATTGGATACCTATTCCCTTCCGCACCCTAGCATGGGAATGATGAGTTTGAGGGAAGTATTATACTTGCTAATTATCCATCCGATTCATCATACTTACAAGGTAGAACAAAAGTTAGCTCCTTATATGTAATTGCTCAAAAAAACGTAAACGTTAGCGAACCACCGGTGGTTCGCTCGGTTCCCTGAAAAAAGGAGCGATATGGTTATATTTTGTTTTATGTTAAAGAAGCAAATTCTTTTGCAAAGTAACTGATGATAATATCGGCTCCGGCTCGTTTGATAGAATATAAGATTTCTCGCATTAAGGCATTTCCATCGAGCCAGCCTTTTTCTGAAGCTGCTTTTACCATTGCATATTCTCCACTGACATTATAAGCTACTATAGGGATAGGATAATTATCTTTTAATTGGCGAATAACGTCAAGATAGGAAAGAGCCGGTTTTACCATCATATAATCAGCACCTTCTGAATAATCGAGTTCTGCTTCTAAAAGTGCTTCCCTCATGTTTCTGTAATCCATCTGGTAGGTTTTCTTATCTCCACCACGCGGGGCTGAGTCAAGGGCATCTCGAAATGGACCGTAGAATGAGCTGGCATATTTGGCTGTATAGGACATGATAGACGTTTCAGTGAAGCCTTCCGAATCCAGTATATCCCGGATGTATCCTACCCGGCCATCCATCATATCAGAAGGGCCTAATATATCGGCACCGGCTTCTGCCTGTCTGAGTGACATTTCTCCCAGTATTTCGAGGGTTTTATCGTTTAGGATATTACCGTTCTCTACAAATCCATCGTGACCATCCGAGCTATAGGGATCCATAGCCACATCGGTAATCACGCAGACTTCCGGGAAGTTTTTCTTGATACTGCTTATGGCTTTTAGATAAAAATTATTTTTTTGCATAGAATAGCTTGCAGTGCTATCTTTTAAGCTGTCTTCAAGTTTGGGAAATAAAACAAAGGAGTTTAAGCCAAGCTTCAGGCATTCTTCGATTTCTTTGAGCATAAGATCCGGGCTAAAGCGATAGATACCCGGCATTGATGCAATTGCAACTTTTTTACTTTCTCCTTCCTCGATAAAAAGAGGATACACGAGATTATCTAAGCTCAGGCTGGTTTCTTTTACCATATTGCGGATAACTTCACTTTTTCGGTTTCGTCTTGCCCTTCTGTGGATGTGCATTCGATTCTCCTAAAATTTATAATTATAGTGGATAGAGTAGTTCTGTTCCTGCTTAGTCGTTTGTGGAGAGTCGGAATTAAGAGAGAACTGAAAACCGGAAGGTTGTAGACTTCCGTATTCTTCAAAAAGAATCGCAGGTCTTTTTGACCAATAGACTCCTGTGATATAAGCATGAACAATTTGTATAAAATAAATCCCAAATGCAGCCGCTACAGTGGCTCTACCTTTGGCCTGAAGGGAAGATGCCGTATTTCTGGCTGCTTTTGTTTTTAGATATTTTGGAAAAAAGGTGAGAGAAAATATATCGGAAGAGCTTATTGCCGTAATCGATGTACTATTAGGATTTTCTGCTAATAAAGCTTGTTGATTTTTCTCGTATAGGTTCATTAAGAGATGGGTCTGAACAAGATCGGTTTGTTCTTTGTTGGAGGCAGCTTTAAGAGCCGTACTGCCCGAGTCATAAATTCCCCCACCGATTACAAGTAAGCTTAAGAATAATGTTGTATAAGTAATTCCGATTTCTTCTTTTCTTACATAGCTATGACCCCAACCGGGAAATAGAGCAGAACGCCAGACTAAGGACCAGGGACTTCTTTGTTTACCATAGTAGTCTTTTAGATCCGGTTCAAGTTCGAGGTATTTTTCAATTCGAGTAGTTCTCTTTTTGAGATCTTCAATTTCCACTTTTAGAGCGCTGATTTCTTCTGAGGTATTTTTAACAAATTTATCTTCCTGAGGGTGTTCTTCAGTTTCGCTTAATCCTTTTTGCTCTAATTCTTCGAGACGTTTTTGGAGTTCGGTTAATTTATTTTGAAGTTCCTCTTCTTTTTTCCTGGTTTCTTCTTTTTCTTTTTCTTCCTGCTCTTTTTTCTTTTTCGTTTCACTTTCTTTTTTTTGTTTTAGGAGATTTTTTCTGAGCTTGATTAATTCTGTTTCTACTTCTTTTTTGGCTTTTTGAGGATCGTTCGTATATACAATTCGTAAAACTTTTGTTTTGGAAATAGAATGGGTTTTCCCTTTGTATTCATATATAACCCTTTGAACGTTCTGATTTTTGATTCGGCAATTGATATAGCTACCGTCTTTAAAAATTAAAGTTTCTGAAAAAAGAGAAGATGAGAAAAAAAGGAAAATAAGAAAAAAAAAGTGAATCAACATGCTTCCAAGCTTTTGTATGGAAAAGTTCTCTGTCAAGCGTTTTCGTTAGAATCAATATCGAGGTTAATAATGCAGATATCATCCATAAAATTATCATTTCCTTTGAAATGGAGAAGTCTTTTAAATAATTCATCTATAAATTCTTTACCGGATAGGGAGCTGAGTTCAGAAAGAACTTTTTCGATTTCTTCATAGAAAAATCTTTTTACTTCCGTTTCTTTTCTGGCTTCTACCAGGCCATCGGTATAGAATAATAGTTTATTGATCTTTTCAAGGTTTAAGTAATTGTTTTTATAAATAGAGGAATGTTTTTCTAAGAAATCGTTTTCATAAACAGCAAGGGGAGGAGCTTTATTTACATGTAAATACTCGATTTTATTTTGCTGTATAAGAAAAGGAGGGTTATGTCCTGCATTAGAAAATATAAATTCTTTTGTTTCGGTATCGTAGATCCCATAGAATGCTGTGATGAAATGACCGGCTGTTTGATGCAAAAGTAATTCATTTAAGAAAATGAGTAAGCCTGCGGGATCATTGGTGAATCTTTTTGATTGTAGAATAGCTGTTTTTACCATGGAGGTAATCAGGGCAGCCGGAACTCCATGACCGGAAACATCACTTAAAAAAATTCCAATTTTACTTTTTTCGCGAAAACGTAAAAAATCAAAAAGGTCTCCTCCTACGGCATCCATGGGTCTATAAATAAAATTAACCTGTGGCCAGGGAGACTGAGTAGGAATTAATTGAGACTGGATGTTTCTTGCCATATGCAGTTCATTTTCAATGGTGGTATTTCTCTCTTTTAGTATATTATGTTTCTCTATTATTTCATCCTGTTTTTCCAGGATGAGTTGTCTTTGCAAAAAGTCAATCCTGGTACTGAGTTCTATCTGGTAACTCGTGGCCATGCCAATGATATTGGCAGAGATAAAGAAAAAGTTATTTCGTATGTATTCTTTAATGAAAACAGGAGAATCTAAAACGCCTTCTGCATAAATAGCGATTATCTGATAGGCAATTACTAAACTCCAACCTACAAAGCTTGCGTATAAGAAACGCATACGAAGAAACGTGTAGGCCCACATGAGTACGAGTATTAGACCTGCATAATATGACATTCCCGTTTCAACTTCTGTAATCAGGTAAAGCATAGCTAAAATTCCAAAACCTGCTGTTAGGGAAAGAATCACAAGAATGGACTGCATATAATTTTCAAAGAAAGAAAAATAGGACAGGGTAAAAACAAGGATTAACATGGGACAAACAATCGCATAACGAATAAACCATATTTTATTTCTTATATCCGGAGCAAAATAAGTATCTAAAAGACCAAATGCAGCGTATAAAAGCAGCCCAAGAACAATAGCGATACGCATAATTTTAAGAGAGCGGTTTAGGTAATCCTTTTGATAGAGCGTTTCAAGTTTACGAGAAAACTTGAAACTATTCTCTTTTATATGTGAATGAATTGTATCCTGTTTCATGTAAAAACTTCTGGTTTGATCAATGAAAATATAGGAATGGAATAGGAAAATTTAGCAAGTTATTTTTATAATAATGGAGGATAAGTTTTGGCAGTGCCACGGGGAATTGAACCCCGGTTCCAAGAATGAAAATCTTGTGTCCTAACCACTAGACGATGGCACCAAATAGGATAATTGCCTGGTGAGTTGTCAGGGATTCGAACCCTGGACCCTCTCCTTAAAAGGGAGATGCTCTACCGGCTGAGCTAACAACTCTCAGGCAGATAAAGACAAAGTATATGAAGCTGTTTTCCCGTCAATCAAAAAATGTATTTAAGGAAGGAAAAATTTTTAAAAAATTTAATTGAGAAAAAATCTCAATACAGGCACTGGTATTTTCCATGATATTGAACTTAAACGAGATGGATAGAGAAGAAAGTGCAAGCATTCTTTCTCTTCAAAAGGAAGTTCTCGGTGCCGAACAGGTAAACTATTTGTTGGACTATGGATTTATCCCGGGTACGGAAATTCTTGTCCTGCAAAAGATTCCATCTCATGATAAATTAATTGTAAAACTCGGTAGAAGTACAATCGCTATTCGCCTGAGTGATGCAAAATATATACAGGTGAATAAATAGATTGAAACATTCATTCAGATGTCTACTAGTAGGGAACGCAAACTCAGGTAAATCTACTCTTTTTAACCAGTTAACTGGTCTCAGTCAGAGGACAGGAAACTTTCATGGTGTAACAGTTGAGAAATTACATGGAAAAGTTCAACTTGGCGGAAATCAAGCCGAGGTAATCGATTTACCCGGTTCTTATTCTCTGAATGGTTTTTCTGAAGATAAGAAGGTTTTATCCCGGTTTTTAATGAATCGGGAAGAAAATGATAGAATTCTTTTTGTAATGGATTCTTTAAATCTCGAAAGAAGTTTACAGTTCTTTTTCCAGATTATGGATCTGGGAGTACCACTTTTATTGGTATTAACCATGAAAGATGTTTTAAAAAAGAAAAAAATGTCTCTTGAGTTAGAAATACTGAAGGAAAAGTTGGGGGTTGATGTTTTTCTTGTTAATGCAAAAAATGGAGATGGGGTTAAAGAGTTAAAAGAAGCTTTATTCCGGGAAGGAACTTTTCGTATACCGGTTCGTACCTGGTCCTGGGAAAGTAAAAAGGAAGAGTTTGTCAATCATCTTAAGGATAAAATTCAATTTGAGAAAACCGATATTCATTTTATTTTAGAAAATGCCCTGAAAGAACTTTCGGGTGAAACCTTACAACCTGAATTGCCGGGTCTGGAACTCTTTCCGGAAAATATTCAAAGTTTTTTAAAAGAGGAACTGGAGAAGAGTGGGTTCAAATTTACTTATCAGGATGAATTAGTTCAAAAATCTTTTTTTGCAAAAAAAATTGTAACGGAGGTCCTTCTATTTGAGGGAGATTCAATAGGAGCCAGGCGTTCGTTTTCCAATCAAATAGACAGGTATGTGCTGCATCCGGTTTTTGGATTTATCATTTTTATATTTCTTATGGGTTTTATTTTTCAGACACTTTTTTCCTGGTCTGAATTGCCGGCAAATCTTATTGAAAAGTTAGTGAATTTCATGGCCGATTTCGCTCGATCCAGGTTGCCGGAAGGGCCTTTAAGTGAACTGATCGCGGAGGGCATTATTGGAGGAGTGGGTTCTGTTTTAACTTTTATTCCCCAGATAAGCTTTCTTTTTCTTTTTATTGGTATTATGGAAGAAAGTGGTTATATGGCCAGGGCCGCTCTTGTAATGGATAAGCTTATGGGAAAATTCGGTCTTTCCGGTAAGTCTTTTATCCCTCTTTTATCTTCTGCTGCCTGTGCAGTTCCCGGAATTTTGAGTGCCAGAACGGTTGAGAATCGCTCAGAGAGATTAGCAACTATTCTTGTGGCTCCTCTTGTGACCTGTTCAGCCCGTTATCCTGTGTATATCCTGGTGATAGGGACAATATTTCCTGTAGGAAATGTTTTGGGATTTCTTTCTATACAGGGTCTTGCTTTATTCTTACTGTTTAGTCTGGGTCTGATAACTTCCTTAAGTTTTGCCTTATTATTTAAAAAAACTTTTTTTAAAAGCGATCCCAGTTATTTTATTACAGAAATACCGTCCTACCAGATACCTTCTCTTCGAAATCTGGGTTTAAATTTATATAAAAATCTCAGAGCGTTTGTAGTAAATGCGGGTACGATAATATTATATATTTCGATTATTCTTTGGTTTTTGGCTAATTATCCAAACATGGAGAAACCGGATCTCAGCAGGTTGAAATCTCCGGAAGAAAAATCAGAAGTTATGCAGGATTTTAAAAAAAGAAAGATTACGAATTCATACGCCGGACAGTTTGGAAGATTTATAGAACCGGTGATTTTACCCCTGGGTTTTGATTGGAAAATTGGAATTTCCTTACTCACTTCTTTTGCCGCCAGAGAAGTTATGGTCTCAACTCTTTCCATTATCTATGGAGTAGAGGATGGAGAAGAAAATAATCAGGGATTAAAAAGCAAAATGTTAAAGGACTATAATCCCCTGATTAAGAAGAAAACCTGGAATTTCTTAACCGGTATCAGCATTTTATTATTTTTTGCGTTTGCCTGTCAGTGCATTTCTACTCTGGCAGTAGTTCGAAAAGAAACAAATTCGTATATCTGGCCAGGTTTCCTATTTGTGTATATGACAACCCTTGCCTACCTGTCATCTTTAGTCGTATTTCAGACAGGCAGACTAATAGGCTTTTAATTAAGCTTTGGAACGACTTTTACGTCCTCCGGTGCTGCCACTTTTTTCTGCTTCGGAGTAGATTTTAATGATGTTTTTAACTAACTCCACGAATTTTGGGTCTTTAGCATAATAAAAGACCTTATTCGATTCTTTACGACTTTCTAAAATACCATTATCACGCATTTTACTCAGATGCTGTGAAGTTACCGACTGGCTTACGCCTGTGAACTCAGAAAGTTCGCCTACGGAAAGTTCCTCTTTACTGAGTGCGTAAAGAATCATTAAACGTACAGGATGTGCAATTCCCTGTATTCCTTTTACTGCTGCTTCTAACTGCTTCTTGTTAAGTTCAAATTTGAGTTTAGCCATTTCTACCAACCATTCTCCCTATATCTTGATTCCACCGGTAGCTTCGACGACCACACCTGTGATTAGATCATTTTCTACAATAAAGGATGCTGTATGAGCAATTTCCTCAGCTTTCCCAAGTCTTCCTATTGGAATAAGAGATTGCCATTTTTCAAGAGCTTCCGGCTTCATGTCTTTTAAGACCATATCGGTAGCTATAAAACCGGGGGCTATACCTGCAACTCGTATTTTATATCGAGCCAATTCTTGAGCCCATAACTTTGTCATTGTTGCAACTCCGGCTTTTGCTGCTGAATAATTTGTTTGACCCGGGTTTCCGTGCATAGCAACTGAGGCAATCGGGATAATAACTCCCCCTTTTTTTGACTCAGCCATCACTGTTGCAGCCTCTCGTCCACAGAGAAAAACCCCTGTTAGGTTCACATCAATTACAGACTGCCATTGTTCCAGACTCATTTTTTTCACAACTTTTCCGGTTTCCCTATCGACTCTTATCAACAGACCATCTCGAAGTATACCTGCATTTAAAATTGCTACATCTAAAGCACCCAAACTGGCAACTGTTTTTTGCATTAAGCTTTCAACATCTGCTTCTCTGGCTACATTTGCTTCAATAGCAACTACATTTCCTTTCAAGGAAAGTTCTTTTCGGGTTTCTTCGAGCTTTTCACCGTTTATATCCGAAATCGCAACTTTTGCTCCTTTTTGTAAAAAATGTTCCGCCATAGCTTTTCCAATCCCTGACGCGGAACCTGTTATCAATATCGTTTTATTTTGCAAATCCATTTAGTCTTTAGTTTCAATACTCCTTATACTTATATAATTATCTGTAAAAGGTAGCTCGATTCTGGCAATCGTTTCTGTAGAACGTGTGATAATTCTAAATAAGTTAGGATCAATATTCTCATTTTTTAATAAAATCATGGTTAGAGCGATTCCGAGACCGGCACCTTCTGAATTATCCATATTATCCATATAGAATTCTGCAATATCATTATATACCATGGCTTTTTTCATCTTTTCTCTAAGCCTTATTTCTTCGGTTTTTATGACGGGAGTGTTGTTTATAACCTCGATATACATACCATCTTCAGTATAGAAGAAGTTAATTCTCACGAATATTCCTTTTTGCTGGCACTTCTTTCCATATTCTTCCGCGAGACTCTCTGAGAACTTACTTTTATACAGGGCAAGACCTTTTATATAGTCCTCATCATTTGTAATGTCGAGCTTATGATCTTCAAAAAAAATTCTTTTCTGGTTAGCTTTTATCGCATTAATTGAGAGTTCTTTTGCAATTGTATATAAAAGATCAACATATCTTTCCTGCTTATGCTTAGATAAGACTTCTGTAATGATGCTCAGGAGATATTTCTCGAATTCTGAATTTATTTTAGAGGATTTTATAGAAATCTTCTCTCTCTCATAAATCATTTTTTTTATTTTATCGTCTAACTCAATCATTGTTGTTGGCATAGGCTTGAACTCTACTTGTTTTGCTCAATAAATTATTTATTTTTTACTTTTATTTTCAAGTATTTTCTGTTTTTTTGGGATTTTTTTCTAATTTTTGTTTATTTACTTCCTGCAAAAGGTTTTTCAGAATAGGAAAACTAGCTTGACACCGAAGGAAAAATTGCTTCATTCTTCTATTACACTATTCATGGAACAACCAATGCAAAAACTTAGCATGACTCTTGATTCGGATTGGGAAAATGTTAATCTTGTAAGAAGAGAGATCAAGTCTTTTCTTCAGGAAAAGGAATATTTAGAAGAAGATATATACGCCTTACAGATGGTTTCCGCTGAATTGCTTGAAAATGCTATTAAATACGGGAATTTTGAGCTTGATAAAAAAATTCAGTATAATCTCAATCTTAAAAAATCAAAGGTTATTGTTGAAGTAACCAATCCGGTTAGAGATTCTGATAATCTTAAAAAGTTAGACCAGCAAATCCAATGGATCAGGGGATATCAAAATCCTTTTGAAGCTTATGTTGAAAAAGTAAAAGAGATATCCAGTCGTTCGCATCAGGATAGAGAAAGTGGACTGGGACTCGTTAGAATCGCTTATGAAGGTCATTCAATATTGGACTTTTATGTGAACGAAGAGAATGTTCTCGCAATTTCAGCAGTATATGAGAATTAAACTTACAGGTAAAGGAAAATGGGCAGGGAAAAAGAATATAAAATAAAATCACTACTGATAAAACTCATAGAAAATGATGAGGCAGTAATTCTAAAATGGTCTGGTGAGAGTACAGATAGGGAACCGGGAATTTTTTTAGGACCGATTTTTGAAGAAGCTGTTAAAGCCTGTCTTGCCGGAGAAAATAAAAAGGAATTAATACTGGATTTCACTTCTTTAGAATATATGAATTCCTCAACCATTACTCCGATAGTGAAGGAAATTAAAAGGGCTATAAAAACACAGAGTCCATTTTCTATCCGATATGATAAGAACTTAAAATGGCAGGAATTGAGTTTTTCTGCTCTATCTGTGTTTGAGTTGGAATGGGAGAAAATTCGAATTTTTGGAATATGATTCCTTTCCTCATATGAAAGAAAAGTCAATTGATAGCCTGGATGAAATTTTAAATTTTAAGGTTTATTCCAATTATCTTATTCATTCCTGGCTCATAACCTTAACTGTTCTGGGTTTTACTCTGGTTCCTTTTTTCTTTTTATTGGATATCATTACGATTCCCAGAAACTCACTCGAGTTATTACCGCGTTTTGGTTTTTATCGTTTTGCGACGACAGTGATTATTATTTTGCAGTTTTTAATTATACGCAAAACAAAACCCGGTATATATTCTTTTCTTCATGGCTACGTTTTTACGTTTACTGTTAGTTTTGCAATAGTTTTAATGACTATGCATCTTGGAGGATTTGATTCCAGATACTATGCAGGTTTAAACCTTGTTATTATTGCTGTTAATTTACTACTACCCTGGAGAGCTTTTCATTCCGCTTTAAATGGAATGATTACAGTTTGTTTTTATCTGGCTATAAATTTTATCTGGGGAGAAAATTATCAGAGTATCAACCTCTTTAATAATCTTTTCTTTATGATTTCTACAGTGATTATTGCTTCCAGTATTAATCATGTGAAATATAACCTGATTCAAAAAGAATTTGAGAGTCGACAGGATTTAAAAAAGGCCAGGGATGCACTTTGGAGCGAGATGGAAATCGCAAAAAAGATCCAAACAGCTCTTTTACCGGATGATAAGTCTTTAGAGGGTTATGAGATTGCAGCTCGGATGATAACTGCGGATGAAGTGGGTGGAGATTATTTCGATATCATAACTAAAAAGGGTCGTAAATGGGCTTTAATTGGGGATGTTTCGGGACATGGAGTAGATTCCGGCTTAATTATGATGATGACTCAGACCAGTGTCCACTCTATTTTAAATCAAAATCCGGACTGTTTACCCTCGGAGGTGATTGGTAAAATTAATTTTGTATTAAAGGAAAATATCGCCAGATTGGGTGTGGACATGTATATCACCATTTGTGCCTTACTTTTAGATGAAGATAAGGTGCTCCATTCCGGTCATCATCAGGATATTTTTGTTTATCGAGCTGAAAAAAAAGAAGTTGAATCGATTAAAACCAAGGGAACCTGGATAGGATTGTTAGATAATATTGAACCTTTCTTGAAAAATAGTGAATTTGCATTATCGACCGGAGATGTTGTTCTCCTCTATACAGATGGCGTTACTGAAACAATGAATGGGAAGAGGGAGATGTACGGAGAGGAAAGGTTGAAAAAAATGATTCAAACTTTTGGAGAGGATGAACCGGAATTAATTTTAGATAAGATTATAGAAGATGTAAAAGAATTTGAAAATGAACAGTCTGATGATATAAGTCTTCTAGTAATTAAAAAAAAGTGAAGTCATACGATGATTGAAAAGAGAAAAGCTACTAGGATAAGAATTCATAATAAAAACGAAGTTCGTTTAAGTTTTTATACTCCTAAGAAAGTTAGAATTGAGGGTTATATCTGGGATTATTCCCGTTTCGGTCTTGGAGTTGTTATTCCGGCGGAAACTTTAAAATTAAAAGAAAAAGAAACGCTTCATATCTTTAATTGCAGCATCCATTGTTTCGGTCAGGAGAGAAATCTTGGGGATGCAAGCATTGTAAGAATGTACAAAGAAAAAGGAGAACAATTTTTAGGAATTTATCTGGAAAATGAGTTTGTGGATCTGGATTTTTTAAATGAAAAACACATTACTCACATACAGGAAGATGAAATAAAAAGCGTAAAATTGGAATTCAGGGACATGGAAAAGGTAATTCCTGAATTCAAAGCTCTCGTTTCTGATATTTCTCTCGGTTTTTCTCTTTATAAAAGAAAGTTGGATGATCTGGATAAAAAATTTTCCAAAGAACCGGATATTTTGCAAAAATCTCTATTTCAATCCATTTTAAAAGGGATCGGAAGAGAATTTTATCAATTTTTAAATGATACAATCACAAATTTAAAACGAACTGTTAAGCCTTATAATAAAATTCAGCATGAAATTCATGGTTATTATATTCGTAAAGTTCTATGGCATTACCTGATGGAATCTCCTTTTATCTGGAGAACTAATATTAAACCGAGAGGATATGCCGGGGATTCTGAAATGATGGAGCTGGTCTATAGAAACTCTTATGAAGGAGAATCCTCCTTCGGTAAAATATTTCATTATCATCCCGTAAATACTAAGGCAGCAATGGCTGTACGGAATCGACGAGCACTCATCAACCGTACTTTGATAGAAAAAGCTAAAAATGCGTCAATAGAAGAGAAAGCAAAAATTCTCTCTATCGCCTGCGGTCCTGCCTGGGAAATTCGTGATTTTTTGCAAAATACAGAAGTTTGGAAGAATGTTGAAATAAACCTTCTGGATCAGGATGAAGATGCTCTCGATGAAGCGAGAAAAGGCATAGAGTCGGTTTTATTAGAGGATCATTTTAGGGTTAATTATCTTCGGGAGTCGGTGCGAACAATACTCCGAAGTAAGGAGCCTGCCCTGCAACTGGGTAATTATAATTTTATTTATTCCATGGGACTTTTTGACTACCTTACCTTTCCTGTAGCCAAAGTATTGACTGAAAAATTGTTTTCTATGCTTTCGCCCGGTGGTGAGTTATTGATAGGGAATTATCATGAAAAAAATGAAACCCGTATCTACATGGAATATTTGATGGACTGGAAATTAATTTACCGAGATGAAGAAGAAATGCTTGAACTTACAGAAAATCTCAAAGATATTAAAAACGTGGAAATTGGTTTTGAGGAATCAGGTTCCCAGATGTTTTTGAGAGTCACAAAAAATGAATAAAGAACTCAAGCAATATATTAACGAACATACTCATAATTGGTCTATCCCATTCATTTTACTGGCAGGAACTTTAGTGCCAATTTTCTTTGTTTTGGATTACTTTGTAGTTTCAAAACAAAAACTGCTTATGTTTTTAGGGTTGAGGTTATTCTTTACCCTCGTAGCTATGGTGCAGGTTGTTATTTTAAAAAAGACAAAACCCGGAAACTACTCTTTTATACATGGATACATTGCTTCATTTACGGTGAGTTTTGTCATTGTCTGGATGACTGTGCTCTTAGGTGGTTTTAATTCTGCCTATTATGCAGGCCTGAACCTGGTAATGGTTGCGACAAATTTAATTTTACCCTGGGAGTTTAAGCATTCAATTATAAATTCTTTTATTACTCTCTTCTTGTATATTTTTCTAAATATTATTTGGGGAGCTGAATTTGAAGTTAAATTATTATTAAATAATCTTTTCTTTATATTAGGAACTATCATTATTATTGGCATTATTAAATTTTTGCATTTTAATTTAAGTGTGAAAGAGTTTAATCATAGTGACTTTCTAAAAAAATTGCAGAATGAGGAAACCGATCTTTTCAGTGATGCGGCCAGGAAAGTTACAAAAAAAGATTTACGTGTTGAAATTCAGTTAGATTCCGAGAAACAGGAAGAGAATAAATTAGTTACATCTTTTAACCTGATGATGACAGAAATCCGGGTAGCTTTGATCGGGATTCGCTCTATTTCTTCTGAGGTATCCAGGCTGAGTAAGAACATACGTAATAATACAGAAGTTCTTTTAAACGGATCCCAAAAACAGTTAACTTACACTGAAAACTCAGTTTCAAGTATTTCTTTAATGTTACAGAAGATCGAAAGAAACTCATCTCTAATGTTTGAAACATCTACTATTGCTTCTAATGCCATTGAGGTTACAAAACGAAGCACAAAAATATTAGAACGTTCCAGTATAGGTGTTGATAATATAAAAAATGTAATTGAAGGCTCTTCAAAAAAAATTCAGGATTTGAAGAATTCGAGTGAAAAGATTAGTGATATTATTCAAACGATAGTTGACATTGCAGAAAAAACAAATTTGTTGTCTCTAAATGCTTCTATTGAAGCAGCAAGAGCAGGGGAACAGGGAAAAGGTTTTTCTATAGTAGCCATGGAAATTGGAAAACTTTCAGAACAGACCGCAGAAGCTACCCAACAGACTACTTCTATTATTAAAAATCTCAGTCATGATGTAAGGGAGGTCATTGAGAGTTTTTCAGCTATTACTTCTGAATCCAAGGGTATTCAGAAGTTAGTTCAGGAAACCAGTGGTCTTTTAAACGAAGTTCATGAAGTTTTCAATAAGATGGATAAGATTATTGAAATTCTGGTAAAAACTGGAGAAGAGCAGATTGAGTCCGGAAAGGGAATTGGAGAAAATATTAGAACAATCGAGAAGATAAACCGGGAATTTACAGCTTCTCTGGCTCAAATAAATGGTTTTACAACAAATCTGGATGAGTTGGTGGGCGAATTGGATAAAAATCTTTCAGGTTTTAAGTTGACCTGAACGCGAATTGAATTCCTTCTTGCTATTTTAATGCAAAATACTATTTTGGGAAGAGGTGGTTTATATGGAATATTTAGATATTTTAAAGGTTGCAACAGTTCATACATATCAGGAAGGAGATTTTATTTTTCAGGAAGGCGATGATGCCAGAGAAGGAATGTTTTTTGTATTAAGTGGTGAAGTGGCTGCCTGTAAAATGATAGGTTCCAAAAGAGAACTTTTAAATCGGGTAACGAAGGGAAATTTTTTTGGAGAATTTGCACTTGTCTTAAATACGAAAAGAACCGCAGCAGTGGTTGCCCTCGAAAACAATACGAAGTTGGTAGCTATAAACCGGGATTCCTTTATAAAAATCATTGCCTCTAATATTAAGTTCATTCAAACCTTAATAAATGCAGCAAGAAATCGTACTCGCCGGTTTGTGAACCTTATTAATCTTATTACTCCACCTCCAAAGCTAATCACAATCCCCGAATTGGAATCTGAACTGGGAAAAACCCGATTGAAAAATATAGAGATAGGAAATCTAATTAACAGCAATCAAAAACGATTCTTTGCTGCAAATAATATTGTGTTTAAAGAAAAAGAATATGGTGATAATAATTTTTTTCTGATCTTAGAAGGTAAAGTTCGAATCCTGAAGAGTAAGCCAAAGCGAGAAGAAATTGAAAAAGATGAAGAGCTTGTTTTTCACATGGATAGCTTTATGGATATTGAAAAATATTTAGAAATAGAAGAAGACGAAGTCGAAATTGGATGTTGGGAAACCGGTGATATATTTGGTTATCATGATATTAATGATTCCTACGTTCGAAATTATACAGCTATTGCCGGTTCCGGAGGTGCGAGGCTTGCCATCCTGAATCAGGAAATCTTTTTTAAGATAGCTCGCTTGAATCCTGAACTATTCTATAATGCTTATAAGTTATTTATTATACACTTAATTATCTTTCAGGATACGTATTTGAAGACTGTAAGGAAGAAGGAACCGGGTGAATAGAGCAAAGGAATTTTCGAAAATTGAAGTTAAACCGAGAAGGCCTTTACAACTCAAAATTCTCGGACTGGTATCTTTATTGTTTATCAGTACTGTGGGCATTATCATAGTCTTAGCCACTTATTTTTTTAAACAGGATAATATAAGACGGGTAAAGAGTTTGAACCTGAAAACAGTGGAGCTTGTAGGACAAAAGGTTCAATCTGATCTCGAAGCCATTATTGATAAAACAAGACAGGCTGCTATATCTTTAAAAAACATTAAACCCGGTTCTGTAAATCGAAAGCAATTTGAAGAATTATTTTATAAGAATAATTCCGAGTTTTTGTTCGTTGGAATTTTTCAGTTTTCAGATACGGAGGCCAGAGTAATTGATTATACCCATAACGAAACCCTATTTTCCAAAAATGGATTCAAACAGGAACAGGTTCTGAGTTTTCTGCAAGAAAATCGTATTGATTTTTTTTTAAGTGGAAATAATAAAATAAGTATATTTAATCCATCTTCCTTTTTACATTCAAGGGAGCCCATAGTTGGTTTAGGAGTTCCTTCTGAAAAAGGTGTGTTTTTAGTCGCACTTTCAAGTTTGAGAAAAATTCAATTAGCTTTCGATAAAATGAGCATTAATACCAGTTTTATGGTTAATGGGAAAGGAATTATTCTTGCTCACTCGGAGGATAAGTTAAGTCAGGTAGCCATTGATTACTCCGGTCATGAAATGGTGAAATTTATGTTCAATAATAAGCTCGGGAATGGACTTAAGTTATATAAAGATATTGAGGGGAAATCTTATATAGGTGCATATAAGAAACTATCTTTTGGTAATGCCGGAGTTATCTCTTTTATAAATGAAGATTTAGCTATGGAAGAGGTCTATAATATACAGAGACGAAATTTGTATATTATGATTATTGCTCTTTGTATCTCTCTTTTAATCTTATACTATTTAACAGAAAAAATTACAAGACCTCTGATGAAGCTTCTTGTTGAAACCATAAAGATTAGTCAGGGGGAATTTAAGGTTAACATTGAAAAAGAGACAGAAGATGAAGTAGGTTTGTTAAGTGAATATTTTATACAAATGGCTAGAGGTCTTGATGAGAGGGAGAGAGTCAAGGAAGCATTTACCCGCTTTATTAATAAGGATATTGTAAATAAGGTAATTAGAGGAGAAATATCTCTTGGTGGCGAATTGCGTAAAGCAGCTATTTTCTTTTCTGATGTTAGAGGATTTACAGCTATTGCGGAAAAAATTTCTCCGGAAGAACTGATTTTATTTTTAAATGGTTATCTTTCGCTAATGGTATCTTGCATCGGGTCACATCACGGTATTGTGGTGGATTTAATGGGAGATGGAATTTATGCGGCCTGGGGAGCTACCTATACGGCAGGAAATGATTGCGAAAACGCTATTAACTCTGCTTTAACCATGAGAAAAACACTTATTCAGTATAATAATTATAGAGAGAAAGAAGGAGATGAACCTATCCAAATTGGTTGTGGTATCAATTATGGAGAGGTTATTTCCGGAATGGTAGGCTCTTTTGATAGAATGCAGTATTCTTTAATTGGTGATACGGTTAATTATGCGTCCCGCTTGGAGTCTTTGAATAAAGCTTTTGATACCGACATTCTCATTTCGGAAGAAGCCAAACAGGAAGTAGAAGGCATTTACAAACTAGAAAAATTAAAGCCGGTGAAGGTGAAAGGAAAAGAGAAAGAACAGCAGGTATATGCAGTTCTGGGAAGAATGGATGATCCGGATTGTCCTTCTGATTTAAATAGTCTTAGAGTGTTATTAAAAATTACTTCCATAGGACTATCCGAAAAAGAAAAAGAAAAATTAAAAGAAGGACATGAAGAAAAATATGATGTTCTTGATTAAAAAAAGAAGTCTTATTCCCTTTCTGCTTTTTTTTATTCTTACTGTCTTTTCTATTTTACTTATTTTAGATTTTTCTTTTATTTCAAAAATTCAAGGAGAGAGGCTGGTTGGTAGTGTAGATTTTATATATAATAAGGTTAGCCGTAAAACTTCTAAAAGTGTAGTCTGGCAGGAACTGGAAAAAAATTCTCCCTTATTCGATAAAGATAGTATTCTAACCGATTCCAAATCGCTTCTCCTAATAAATCTTGGTAAAAGTATAAACCTTGAGGTTCAGGAAAATACTATGTTTACTATAGATGCAAGTACTGAGAGATTAGGTATTGATTTTTATTATGGTGATTTCAAAATTAATTCGGAAAGTATAAATATTCCCTTACAGATCAATTCACCTTTAGGAAAAGGATTTTTGTTATTAAAAAATGGAATTGTGCACCTTAGAAGTATAGGGAAACGAATAATGGAATTCACAGTGCAAAAAGGAACAGCAGAATTTAAAACCCAAACTAAAAACCTTACTTTTACTTCCGGAGAGACGGGAGTTTTTGAGAATGAACTTATATCTAAACTGAATACCGGTATTAAACTTCTAACACCGGAAAATTTGGCGATTATTGCTGGTACTTCTAAAATGCAGTTAATTCAATTTGCATGGGAGAACCAAAACCCTCTTGTTGAAAGTATATTAGAATTATCTGATTCTTTTACTTTTGAAAAAGTTATTTATAGAGAAAAGACAGAATCAAGGAATTTTACTATTAGTTTAACCGAAGGAATTTATTACTGGAGAATATTAAATAAAGCAAATGGACGTTTTTCTGAAATACGCAGTTTTTATATTTTGCCTCAACGAATTTTAAAAATATTAAAACCGTCTGTAGGAGAAACTCTTCCGATTTATGGGAAACAGGGAAGTTATTTTCTGGAATGGACGGAAGATCCTTTAGCTAATTATTATACTTTAGAAATAGCAAAGAATCCGAATTTTAATTCTTCGATCTTTCGAAAAGAAACTGATTTTACTGTTTCCAATTTCTCTTTTAATGAACAAGGTGAATATTATGTGCGTGTGCGTTCTGTCATAAATTGGAATAAGCGACTTTCCTTATTAAGTGAACCACTTCAATTTCGAATTCAAAATCAGGATAAAATTCCGGAACTAAAAATTTTTCAACCCGTAGCAAATGAAGAAATCCTTTTAAAAGATATACAGAAGAATCAATATTACTTTATTTGGAAAAAGCATCCGGGAGTAGAATATTATACTATTCAAATAAGCATGGATCCTGAGTTCACCAAGAACATTTATACTGCAAATACAAAACTTTCTTATATTTTACCTTCTTTTAATACAACTGTCGGAAAATATTACTGGACTTTAAAAGGAATTTTAAAACCGGGTTTGAAGGAAAAAGAGATTGTTTCTTCTTCTTCTTTTTATTTAAAAGATAGAATGGATATAAAAGTATTTTATCCTACAAATTTTTCAAAAGTAAATTTATATCCTGATTATCTTGTTTCCTTTAAATGGGAGAATCCGGCAGTTATGGGAAAATATAAATTTATGCTTTATAAACAGACTGACACAAAACCCTATTTTGAAAAAATATTAGAAAATGCAAATCTATATAAACATGATATTCGAGAGACTGGAGAATACAGGTGGAAAATAATTGTTCTGAATGAAAAAAATGAAATTCTTGCGGAATCTCCTATGCTAAATTTTTTTACCTATGAGAAAAAACTTTTACCTACAATCAATCTTCAATAAAAAGGAGTGACAGATATGAAATTCCTCTTGTTTTGCCTGATAGGCTTTTTTTTAACTATAGGTTTATCTGCACAGAAAACTGTTAAGATTCTAAATTGGTCAAAAGTTGGAACTGCAACAGCCTATCAACTGGAAATATCAAATTTAAAAGGAGAAGTTTTAAAAGAAGAACGAATAAAAGAGAATTCTTATATTCCGGATCTGGATAGTGGTGATTATTATTTCAGAGTGGCTGTAGTGAACAGTCGTGGAAATATAGCTGCCTGGACTGATAAAGTTCGTTTTAGATTTAAATCCGAAAAACCACCAATTCTAACTGAAACTCAGCTTATTATCAAAAAGGATTCCTCCGGAGAGGCACTTCTATTCGGGAAAAATCTCTCAGAGGATTTGAATATTGTTTTTGAATCGGAAAAAGGGAGGATACCTATAGAACAGTTTCGCTTTATAGATTTTAATACATATGCCTTAAAAATTAATGTTGATTCTTCTATTCCGGGAGAATATAATATAAAGCTTATAAACGAAGATAAAGAAATTCTGAATATAGCGAAATATTTAAGTATCACCGGAACTAAGTGTAAGCCAGAACTTGAAAGGTCTAAACAAACCTATTATATCGAAGATAGTCGTTCACAAATAATTATAAAAGGAAAATGTTTAAGGAAAGATCTTCGCATGAAGATATTTTCAGATACTTCCAGGATAATCCCTGAAATTGTGACTTACGAAGATCAGGCGAATTTATCGATAGCTTTGAATTATGAAGATTCAGAAGAAGGAAAATACCAATTAAGCCTGGAATCGGAGGATATGGAAACTGTTATAATTGAAGATTTCATTACTCTTTCTTTTCGGGATGCTGCAAATAAGGAAAAGTATATTATAAAACAGAAGGAGAAGGATTTATATTCGGTCCTCTGGCGCTCCGCTTTAGTTCCGGGTTACGGACAGTTTTATCGAACGGAGCAGGGATATACAAAGAATGAATCCTGGAAATTGTTGGCCTATTCGGGATTATTTCTTTCGGGTCTGGTTTATGGTACACAAATAAATTCTAAAGCATCAAAAGATTATAATAATCTATTGAATGAAGAAACTATGGAAATATTTTTTATTATAGCACCGGTTCCTAATACACTACCTGCTCAAGCTTCACCTGGTATCAGACAAATAAGTCCACCTCCTCCAGCTAATCCACCACCACTTCCTATACGGGAATATGCTTTGTTACTTTATATGCAAACACAGCAAAAAAAAGCAGATGTTCAGAATCAGAGAAATACCGCTAAAGCTGTATTGGGTTTGAGTCTGGGGATATATCTCTGGAACCTGAGTGATGCCTATTTATTTCATCCGGGTTCAAGTTTTTCGTTTAAAGATTCGGCTTTCTTTATGAATTATGAAAATGAAAGTTATTCGCCTGCAAATTTTAAGTCTAAAGGACAATTTAGTCTCGGATATCAAATTAAGTTTTAGATGAATTTCGAAAAAGATCAGGCTGTCTCTAAGAGATACTCTCCGATGTTTCTGTCTTTGAACTCGGCTCCGATGAGAAAGATGTCCTTTCCTTTGTTTAAGTATTTTTCGTAATATTTATTATTTCTTATTTGTAGTATGGCCTCTTCTTTAGTGCCATTGAGTTTGAATTCAAAGATATAAATGGATTTGCTTTCGATGACAGCATCGATTCTGCCACGATTAGTTTTGACTTCAGTTTGTATCCTGAAACCGAGTAAGGTAAAAATAAGATAGAAGATAGTCTGGTAGTATTTTTCGAGAGGTATCTGGATGTCGTAGTTGATACTAAAGAAGATTTCTCTTAGAAGGGAAATGCACTCATCGAGATTATCTTCGTTCAGTGCATCGATAATAGAGTAAAGAATGGATTCAGAAAACTCTTTGCGGTGTAGCTTTTTAACGATATAAGCGAGAAAGGCATTCTTTACTTCAAAGTTTGGATAGTCGAGAGTATACAACATTCTTTCTTCATCATAGTCTTTAATAGTCAAATAGCCAGTCTGAACCAGTAAGGGAGTAAGACTGAGGTCGTCCACTTCATAACTGGAAAAGGAGAGTTCACTTACCTGTATAGGAATTTTGATAATATCATAGTCTTTTTGTAATATAAGCTTAATGAGAAATTCCGGTGTTCCTGTTTCAAACCAATGATGTTGGAATTCTTTTTTATTTAAAAGTAAGAGTGTAGAGAATGGATTATATACTTTCTCACCTTTTCTTGAAAATCGATAACCATTATACCAGTATTGAATTTTTTCCAAAAGTTTTTCTAAGGATGTATTTTCACATTTTGAAAAGTCCTGCAAGTAAATAGAAAAAAAATATTCTAATTCACTCCTGGTAATGCCCAGAAGAGAAGAATAAGCATTATCCAGTGTAATATCATTGAGATGATTCAAATTGCTAAAAACACCTGCCCTTGAGAACTTGCTGACTCCTGTGAGGAATAAGAAGCGAATGTGTTCGTCATTTCCTTTTAAAACGGTGAAAAACCCTTTCATAACTTCCCGCATTTCAACAGCGAGTGGAGTATTATCAATGTGGTCGATGATAGCTTTATCGTATTCGTCGATGAGAATTACGACCTTTTCTTTTGAAGCCAGCCTGGTAATGAGTTCTTGAAATTTTTCATAATACTGCTTTTTTTCAAGCTTGAGTGAAAATTTCTTAGCTATATCATTGAGTTCATTTTCTATGAACTCAATCATGGTTTCCGGAGTTTTTGCCTTTTGCTTACTAAAGTCGAAGCGTAAAACGGGGTGTTTTTTCCATGGGAATTCTGCCTCGTATATCCATAGTCCCCGGAAAAGCTCTTTGTTACCGAGAAAAATTTCTTCGAGAGTAGAGATGAGAAGACTTTTTCCAAAACGGCGTGGACGGGACAGAAAGTAAGCTCCTGCGGAGTGTTTTACCAGTTCATAGATATTACGTGTCTTATCTACATAGAGGAAATTTCCCTCAATCATTTTGCGAAAAGTTTGAACCCCTATGGATAATGGTTGCATACTCTGGTTAGAATCCAGTTTTTCTCGGATTATGTCAAGTTGAAACACAGCTGAGAATGGGTTTTAACTATTCTTAGCTGAGGAGAAATTCTTTAGGACTACTTAAAAAAAGAGGTTATGCTTCCTATTACTTGCTTCCAGAAACTATTGTATTCAACCACAAAAATATTGGTCTGTGTAGCAAATTCATGATATGCTTTGTAGTGTTCTTGATCTTGATAGTTTTTATCGTAGTTTTTTTCTGTACCCATGATGTTTTACTCCTATTTATTATAATTTACAATCGATTCAAAAAGAATTTGGATTCCGGTTTTTAGATGTTCTACCCGAATACTCTCATCTTTTCCATGAATTCCGTCTATTTCTTTATCGTTTAAAAGTGCAGGAATTAAACCATAGCATTTAATTCCAATATTCCGAAAATATGAGGAATCGGTGGTGGCCGGTGACATGAAAGGTGTTACCAGAACTTTAGGTACTACAGTGCTGACTGTTTCTGCAAGAACTTTGAAGAATTTTGAATCAATAGCTGAAACTGTAGCTGCTTCCATGTGTAATGCCTTAAGTCTTATTTTATATTTTTTAGCTATTTTTTCCAGCTTTTTATAATATTCTTCCGGTTTTACTCCCGGTAAAATTCGAATATCCAGCATGGCTTTGGTCTGGGGAGTAATTACATTGATTCCTTTAGGGTATGTATTAATTCCGGTGATGCTGATGGTATTCTTTGTCATTGCCTGAAGATGGCGATTTTTTTGAATTTGGGAATCAAGTAAAGGTTTTAAGAAAAAATTTCGATTTCGTTTCAGAACGAAAGAAGCCGGGAAGGGACTTATGGTTCCCATCTGATAGAAGAAGGAAGCGGTTACATCACTGATCGTAAATTCTGTTTCCACATTCTGTATTTCAGTTAAAAAGTTTAGCATATCTTTTGCTGCATACTGTAGGTGAGGTGTGCTTCCATGACCGGATTCACCTTCGGAATAGGCTTCTAACCAGATGATTCCTTTTTCTGCATACTGAATATTGAATATTTCACTTCCTTTTAGGATGACATCTTTAGTTCCACTTCCTCCTTCATTATGCATGAATTCATACCCTTTAAAGAGATCCGGATATTCGCTCAATAGAAAGCGGGCTCCGTGTTGAGAGCGGGTTTCTTCGTCGGCCAGGGCCAAAAACATCAGGTTATATTTCAGGGGTAAATTCATTTTTTTTACCAGGATAAAAGCATATAATTGCATGATTCCGAGTCCCTTCATATCAATAGCTCCCCTACCAAAGATCCTGTCTCCCTGGCGAAAACCTTCAAAAGGCTCAAAAGACCATTCAGAACGTACGGCTTCTACTACATCCATGTGATTGGATAGAATAAGCCCTCCTTTTTCTTCAGTTCCTTTGATTTCTGCTATCAGATTTACTCGTTCCGGTTTGTTGGGGTATTCAAAAAGTCGAACAGTGATACCTTCTTTTTCCAGAATAGCTTTCAGGAAAAGAGCAGCTTCTCTTTCTTGTCCGCGAACAGTTTGAATTTGAATGTATTTTTGTAAATCCAGGGCTGCTTCTTCGGCTAAGTTGGCATAGTCAAGACTACGATTTTCCGCTGGAATGGGTTTTATAGTTAAACCTTTTTCTGTAGAAAAAAGCAAATACAGAATGAATATAAAAAGGAGAAGAATGCTTCCATATATACTATACCGCAACATGGCGTACAGGCTTTCTGTTTGAACGGAGATGTAAAGGATTTTATATATACTTTTATACTTACTTTTTGATTCCAACAGAGAATTACACAGTAAATACAAGCGGCTCACACAGCAAATACGAGTGGCTCACACACCAAATACGAGCGGCTCACACACCAAATACGAGCGGCTCACACACCAAATACGAGCGGCTCACACACCAAATACGAGCGGCTCACACACCAAATACGAGCGGCTCGTATTCTCTGATTCATTTCTTTTTTAATATTGAGGAAAAACAGCTTACAAAACATTTGTTTTTTAATAATACTCCTGAATAAGAGGTCACAATGAAATATTTTGTTTTATTTCTGATTTTATTTTTCTCTTACTGTAAAACCAAAGAGGTAAAGCCAGTTGTCAATATACCCAAAGAAGAGGATCGACCCATAAATAAAATACCGGAAAAAAAGCAGGAATCTTCTCACAACTCTAATGCTGATGAGTTTTTAATGCAAAGTGTAAGGCTTGCTGATTATGAGGGAGTTATACAGGCATTAAAAGATGGAGCCAATCCGGATACTGCTAATGAATATGGTAATACTGTTTTAATGTGGTCTGCCTTTGAGGGGTATACAGATATAGTAAAGAAGCTTATTGAATCAGGAGCCAGTGTAAACCAGAAAGATGTTTATAAAAAAACGGCCCTGATGTTTGCAAAAGATAAGAATCGTGTCGAGATTATTCAGCTTCTAAAACAAGCAGGAGCCGTGGATTATCCGGCTCCAAAAGAACGAGTGGAAGAAAAAAAGTGGGGATTTTAAGCATTATTTACAGGAAGTTTTTCTTATAAGCATAAGCAGTAAAAATTCCTGCTATGGCACCAAAAAGGTGGGCTTCCCAGGAAATGTGACTGTTAAAAACACCCGGCAAAACTCCCCAGATTAGACCTCCATAGAGAAGTATGGTAATGAGAGCAATGAAAAGTGCCCTAAGATTTTTAAATAAAATTCCGCAGGTAACAAGAAAACCGGCCAGTCCATAGATTAATCCGCTGGCTCCAATATGATTTCCTCCCCTTGCGAATATCCAGACCAACAAGCCTCCGAGAAAAATAACGGAGATATAAACCTTCATAGCCATTTTGCGATAGGTAGAAAGTAAGAGTAGGCTCAGGATAAAGATGGGAACGCTATTGGAGATGAGATGGGATAGGCCTGAATGGAGTAGGGGAGATAAGGGAATTCCAAAGATTCCTCGAAACGTTCTCGGTATAATCCCGAGACTATTTAAAGGCAGGGGAAGAATGAGATCAATTATATATACCAGCCAGAGCAAGCCCAGAACAGAGAGAGATATTTGCAGATCTTTTTTCATAAGCTCAGGTATAGGTTAAGGGATAAGAAAAGAAAAGCTTTTTTTGAAAAGCTGAAAAAGGAGTTTTATTTTTTAATCGTAGGTGGGCCATCGCTGGCTCGCTAAAAAGAGGGCTTAGCTATTTTTTTACTTACCCTGTGAAGGTTTTAATTTTGGCAGGCAACTATAATAGAGAAACTTTTTAAAGCTATCATGCATCACCTCGTTATGGTCTTTTTCAGTAAATATAAAGAAAACACGGTTTTTAAGAAGGTCTTCCTTGGTGAGACCTTCTTCATCTTTTAGTAAGTAGGGAATATTCCATCCATCAAAATCTTCAATTAATCGTAGACTATTTTCGAGAGTATACTCGTTTCGGGTAAAAACATTGATGAACTTTCCTTCGTAATAGTTGATCCAATAGACGAATTTCTCTAATTGGGAATAAAGACCATCGAAGAGATATACTTCTTTAATTTTTCTGGCATAGCCTCCATGTAACAAAATATAAGACATTACACGAAATCCTCCACTGTGTCCGCTTAAAACAATGGAACCTACTCTTTTGGATTGAATTTTATTCTTTTCATATAGTTTCAAAAGGAGTTCATCTACAAATTCCTTAAAACCATCTACATCTTCCAATTTTCCTCCTGAAGAATCGGGAGCATTGAGAGGCCCCTGGGGAATGACGAGGATAGCATCTCGGTGACTGGCAGCAAACTGGGAGATGATTTTATACTTGGGAGGAATCATTACAAGACTATCATTCCAACCATGAAAATAGAAGACAAAGTTTATATCAGATACTTTATCCATTTGTTTGGGAATGAATATAAAAACAGAGTTATCGTTATAATGCTTTTCTTTGCTGAAAAATTGTCCTCTGTAGGTATAACCACTTTCACGAGTCTCATGTGGAAATGGAGCTGTTTTAAGGTTTTCGATGATGATTTCACCATAGTCGGTAGCAAAAATCCTTTTTTCCCAGGAGTATAGAGTAGTAGGAGAAAAAGAAAGAGCCCAGAATATAAATAAGGCGAGACCCAATGACCCCGCCTTAAGAAAAAACTGATATTTCTGAAAAATCATTTATCTTTAGTATTTATATTCTTCTGCCTATGATAGGTCCTCCGAATTTTTCAGTCATCCTTTCCTTGGTAAGAATGAGATCCTGACGGTTATCGGCTGCAAGTTCTCCCGGACCATCGAGATAAATGGCCCCTTTCGGACAGGCTTCTTCACAAAGACCGCAAAAGATGCAGCGTAAAAGATCTATTTCAAAACGTTTTGCATACTTATCTTCCGGATGAAGGTGTTGTCTTTCCGGGGGAACGGCGGCGGCTTCAATGGTTATGGCATCTGCCGGACAGATCCACATACAACAAAAACAGGATGTACAGCGCTCTCTGCCTTTCTCGTCCCTTTTTAAAGAATGCATTCCTCTGTAACGTGAAGAGTATTTTCTTTTTTTCTCCGGATATTCAAGAGTATATTCCTTTCCTATAAGGGTGCGAAAGAAATGTTTTATAGTGATATTTAAACCAACCAGAAGAGAATAAAAATAACTTCTCTGGTACCACTTAAATTGATGTTTTTTTGCTACATTCACTACATTAACCGTTGCCAACGCCAGCCTCCTGTTTCATCATGCTTTCTCTTCTTAGACGTGTAAAAAACTCGGAAGAAGAGGGAAGGCCCTGTAGAGGAATCATTGCCATTTCGAAATCTTGTTTTAAACCTTTTTTATTGGTAAAGCTTCCTGCCTGTTCGGTAAATGCCTTGATTGGAACTGCAAACTGGGCTTTTTTAACAGAATCTGTTAGGTTCGTATGCAGTACTACAATAGTGCCTTTCCCTTTTAGGTCTGCTGGAATTTCTTCCTTTAGGACAAATAGCAATTCGATTTTACCGCTGTTAAAGTCCTGAATGATACCATCAAGGCCTTTATCATAGATGAAGCCTGCATCTGTTGCTCCTCTGGTATTGGGGTGTCTGTCAGTTGTAAGCAGAAAATCTACCTGCTCTACAGGTTTATACTGGGAATCATCAACTCGTGCTTCAAGAATCACATTTTTTGCAATTTTTTGAAGTTCTTCTTTTATCTTTAAAAGGTTTTCATTCGATTCGTGGCCTCCTCCAATTAAAGCAACCTGTTTGGCGGCTTTTAATTTTTCAGTAAGCTCAGAAACCACATAAGAACTTTCTCCGGATTCCCCTTTTACAAAATAAGAATTCAGACGATTTTCATTTAACCAATCCAGATCGAAACGACCTGTATCGCAGAGAAAATACATACCTTCTGCCGGGTTTTCTCTTGGAATATAACGATACATTTTATTATCACGAACATTGGTTTCAATATTACAACCGGTGCTGCAACCGTGGCATACCGATTTAGCTTTTTTAAACCACCAGACTCTGGATTTAAACAGATTTTTCTTAGTTAATAAGGCACCCGTTGGGCAAAGATCGGAAAGGGCACCCTGATAATTATGCTTTATTTTCTCTTCTTTTGCAAGGCCTATAAGGGAGTGATAGCCTCTTTCAAAAAGACCGAGGTTGGATTCTCCTACTTTTTCTTCTTCAAACCTCACACAACGGTAACAAATGATACAGCGATTATGGTTAATAATCAGGTTATCTCCAATTTCTTCCTGTGGAACTTCCCTTTTGGGAAAGGAAAAACGAGAAGCAGATTGTCCTGAGTTAAAAGCATTATCTTGAAGGTCGCATTCTCCGGCTTTATCACAGACCGGACAATCCAGAGGGTGGTTGGCCAGAATAAATTCCATGGTACCCTGTCTGGCTTCTTTTACCCTGTCACTTTTGGTAATGATGGACAGACCTTCTTTTACCGGTGTATTGCAGGCCGCCTGTAAACGGGGAACACCTTCAATCTGAATGAGGCACATCCGGCACATTCCCACAATTCGTAATGCAGGATGGTAACAAAAGTAGGGAATTTCAACTCCGACTTCTTTCGTCGCATCAATTAAATTCTTTTTTTCATCAACCTGGTATTCTACACCATCTATTTTGATAGTAACCAATGTTAAAACCTCCGCGAATTAAACCCCAGCTAGGAATCCTTCTTCTTTGGGAAAAGAACTTTACAGGCTGAAAGGTTTGGTAATGCCGCTATATCCGTTCTTTTATAATAAGCAAAAAAGTCACCTGAAAAAACCACATTAGAAAGTTTAAGCCGGGCTTTTTTCGTCAGTTCGTCAATTGCCGATTCCAGATATTTTAGTGCATCCGAACAATAGTAAAAGTCTTCGGGGACTTTAATCTCTACACTGCTCGGAATCTGTGTAAAAAAGTGATTAAAATGGGCAGAATAAGCATTAAAGACTTCGTCGGTAATTTCATCAATAGGAATCCCGCTGAATAAAATTTCTATTTCATATTCGGAGCGACCTTGAATTCGAACTTGAAAGGGAAATTCTTTCTTATCTATTAAATCTTCTTCTTCCAGTCCCATTGTTTCCCTAATTTTTTCAAAAAGAACTTTTTGGGTGATGGGTTTTAAAAGGTAGAGGTCTACATTATTTGTAGCAGCTCTTAAAACATTTTCTTTATTGCTTAAAGCCGTAAGCATTATGACTTTTGTTCCGGCTTTTTTTAATTCATCATTGCCTTTTTCTACAAACATCTGCCCATCCATAATCGGCATCATGATATCGATTATGGCAAGATCATACTGGTATAGCTTGACTTTGCCGAGTGCCATTCGACCATCTTCCACATGCTCAACCTTGAAATTGTATCTTCCGAGGGTATGCTTCACCAGTTTAGCGGAAATGGGATCATCTTCTGCGAGTAAAACCTTATAGATCTTTTTCATTGTTTCTTATTTATATTGTATGTTACACTGGTTTAAACTTTTCAAGCCGGAAAATAGTTCTTCAGTGAGTTCTCTAAAAAATCCTCCATAACAGTTGATTTTTTCCGGGCTAACCGAGGTTAGTTTTTTAATTGGTTCTATCGCGTATTCGAGATAAGTAGCCGTTTGCTTGTGTAGAGCAACTTCGGTATTTACTAAAATTCGAATAGTCTCAATTTGGTTATGATTGCCTGCCTGTATCACCCTTTCTACTTCCCTGAAAAGCTCTTTTGAAAAATCTACTTCCGGAACACCGGAAAGAGTAATCTGTAAGGTTTTTTTATCAATCACTTTCACATCCATTTTGAAAGGAAATGATTTTTTATTTACCAGGTCACTCTCATCAAGCCGTAAAACCTCTCTGACTTTTTCTACAATTTTGTTGGAAGAAATGGGTTTCAGGAGAAACATCTGAACATTAAATTGTGCTGCCTTTTGAACTTTCTGCCTATCACCAACGGCGGTGAGCATGATTTTCGGAGTATTCTTTAGTTTATCACCGGCTTTTTCTAACATTTGGAAACCGTCTATTCCCGGCATCATAATATCTGAAATGAGTAAGTCGTAACTTTCAGAATCTATAAAATTTAGAGCAGAATTTCCTTCTATAGCGTGAGTAACTTCAAAATTATATTTATTAAGAGTGTGTATTACAACTTTTGCAGAAGCAAAATCATCTTCTACAAGAAGTACCCTGTATATTTTCTTCATCTGATTTCTTTATCCCAAAAAGATAATAGTATGAAAGAAAAAATTATTTCAAGAGGATTTTTTTTTAGAAAAGAAAAAGACCTCTAATAAAAAATACAGATTTTTAAATAGAATAGTCCTTTTCTTTTTTTCCCTATAAAAACACTTAGTTTCTGAAATGGAGAATAAATATAAACGCTTTTCCTATTTTGAGGGTAAAATAGTTCCGACTGAAGACGCTAAAATAAGCATTCAAACCCATGCTTTTCAATACGGAACGGCCGTTTTTGGTGGAATCAGGGGATATTACAATCCTGATTATGATAATCTATACATTTTCCGTATCCTGGAACATTATAAAAGGCTCATTAATTCTACAAAAATTATGCAGCTAAATTTTAAAAAAAGCCCGGAAGAGCTGGTTGAAATAACCCTGGATCTTGTTAGAAAGTGTGAGTGTAGGGAAAATATCTATATTCGACCGATTGTGTATACTTCTGCTCTTGAATTGTCTCCAAGGTTTAAAATTGTGCCTACCGAGATTGCGATTTATATCATCCAGTTAGATGATTACCTGGATACCCAGAAGGGGCTTCGCCTGAAGGTATCGAGCTGGAGAAGATTAAGCGATAACCTAATACCTACTATTTCAAAAGCTTCCGGAGGTTATGTAAACTCGGCACTGGCTAAATCGGAAGCGGCCCAGGAAGGGTATGATGATGCTATCTTTTTGGATACTCGCGGGATGGTTTCTGAGGCATCTGCGGCCAACCTTTTTCTTGTTAAAAATGGAGAACTTGTAACACCGGGTCTGAGTGCATCTGTGTTGGAAGGGATTACAAGACGTTCTATCATGCAATTAGCTGAAGATAGAAATATTAAAGTAAGAGAGCGGGATGTTATTCGCAGTGAGTTATATACTTCTGATGAGGTTTTTCTTTCCGGAACAGGTGTGCAGGTGGCCTGGGTGAAAGAGATTGACCAGAGGGAAGTTGGGGATGCTATCTGCGGAAAAGTTACTTCTGAGCTACAGTCTTTGTTTTTTAATATTGTCAATAACCGAGAAGAGAAATATCGCCACTGGTTGAGTCCTGTTTATTAAGTTTATTTTATCCGGACGTTTTTTAAGAAGCAGAAAAATTATAAGCGAACCTTCGGGTTCGCCAAAAAGTGTTTGATTTTTATTCCTGTTTTATTAAAATGCTTGTATGCAAGTATTTTGTAGACGAGTATTTTAAATGTTAGGACCTGAAGATTGTATATTTTTTCAAATTACCAGAGCACAGCGCTCTGCTTTGAAGTTTTTTCATAAACGGATACGGAAGTATAAAATAACTCCTCCCCAGGCAATGGTTATCAACTTTTTAAATAAAGAGGATAATATAGCATCTGTAGAGTTGGGTCGAAAAGCTATGTTGGATAGTGCTACTCTTACCGGCATTATAGACAGGCTTGAGAGTTCCGGGATAGTTGAACGAAAACCGAATCCGGATGACAGAAGGGCGATTCTGGTCTGTTTAAGCAAAAAAGGTAAGAAACTGGCAGATAAGTTATATCAAGAAACGTATCAAGCCAATATTGAGTTTTTGCAAGCTTTTAGCCGGGAAGAAGAAAAGAATATAAGGAATTTCTTTTTAAAGATTTAAATTTTTTGCTAAATATCTTGTATACAAGTAAATTGTATACAAGTTTATAAGGAGTTACTTGTGGATGTTCATGAAATGTTGAATAAGAAGATGAGTGATGATTTTTCCAAGCTTACAGGAAAAGTGTTTATTGAAATTCCACCCAAAATTTTTCGGGAAATGGATGCCAGATTTATTGCTTATGAAAGGAAGAAATCTTTGAAAGTGGAATTTCCGGTAAAAGAATGGTATGCAAATCCTATGATGAACATGCAGGGAGGGATGATTGCAACAGCCTTTGATTGTGTTTTCGGTCCTTTAAGCTATTTGATTGCAGCCAGGCCGGTTACAACTCTGGATATGAGTGTGAATTATATTCGACCCATACCTGTAGGAGAAACTATAACGATTGAAGGAAAGCTTATTGTAAGGGGATTTAGCACAATGAATATGGCAGCTGAATGTTATGATAAAAAAGGAAGACTCATGGCTACTGCTACTACCAATATGTTGATTTTGAATACAAAATAGGAGTATATAATGGAATATTTAAGAACCCCGGAACAAGAGTTTCAAGATTTGGAAGATTATCCTTTTCCTCCTCATTATCTGGAAGTTAGTGGGGATGGTATGCGTATGCACTATGTAGAGGAAGGAAATATGAGTGGAGAAACCGTTCTTTTATTACATGGTGAACCTTCCTGGTCTTACTTATACAGGCACATGATTCCTGTGTTGGCTTCTGCCGGTTTCCGAGTAATCGCTCCCGATTTAATAGGTTTTGGTAAATCGGATAAGCCTCTTAGGCGGGAGGATTATACCTATCAGGCTCATATGGATTGGTTACAAATTTTTATTGATAAGTTAAGCCTGGATAGAATCAATCTTTTTTGTCAGGACTGGGGTGGGCTTTTGGGCCTACGTCTTGTTGCCTTAAATTCAGAGCGCTTCTCGCGCGTTATGGCTTCCAATACATTTTTGCCGACTGGAGAGGGGAAGCCGAGTCAGGGCTTCTTGGATTGGAGAAATTTTTCACAAAAAGTGAAGCGTTTACCAATAGGAAAGATTATTCAGGGAGGATGTGTGAAGACCTTATCTTCCGGAGCTATGAAAGCTTATGTGGCACCTTTTCCTTCCGAGGCATATAAGGAGGGAGCCAGACAATTCCCTGTGCTGGTTCCTGTGGAAGAAGAAGACCCGGAAGGAAAGAAAAATGTGGAAGCATGGAAGGTTCTTTCTGAGTGGAGGAAACCTTTTCTTACAGCATTTAGCAATAAAGACCCGGTTACCAGTAAAGGAGAGATTATTTTTAAACGTAAAGTTCCCGGTACGAAAGGTATGAAACACATCATTATTCAGGATGCCGGCCATTTCTCACAGGAAGATAAGGGAAACGAGTTGGCTGAGCTTATGGTTGAGTTTATTAGAAATACTTAAAAAATTATGATATCTTTGTAAAGTATACAAGGTTATATATCCTCACTATGGGGAGATTCCTAATCAGAACTGGTAGTAAAAACGCGTACATGTTGGGGATCTTTAATAAAAAGGTGAAGTTTTTTCTTCACCTTTTTATCCTATTTTGTCTTTATTTTCTTATTCTATCTACAGCTTACACGAGCCGATTTAATTTCATCGTTCCAGTTCTTTTTATTATTTTGTGTATTTTTACTTAACTGGTTCATGCTTGAAGACTGGGGATTGAAAGTTGTGCAAATCCCTCCAAAATCTTTTTTATTGCATACGAAAGCAGTGCAACCTTTAGGGATATCAATCGAACTTGGTTCAAAGGAAAAAGATCGTTGTTCTACATTAGCTCCATTTCTTGAAAGAAGGCAGTCACTCTTTCCTTTAAAATTCTTGTCGCGGTAAAAACAAACGGAACCTGAAGTGGCATTTGGCATAGATGCACAACTACGATTGTATTCCATTTTTACTGTATAATGTTTTGTGCTTCCATGATATTTTACTTCCGATCCTTTCTGTCTCATAATTTCTTCAACTTCGAAAGTTCCACAGGGATAAACATCTGCACCTTTATGGAAACTTATTACTACACTACTGAGTAAATCTCGTTTATCAGTATGTGCAATTTGGGGATGCTTTCGGCAACGATCCGTTATGATTTTATAGGGTCCTGGGTTATTACCTGAGACTTTCACTCTAGAACGACTATCGTTATGAGTAATTTTATGGACAGACTCTCCATCTGCTATTAATTCTATCCCGGTAATTACCCTGGCATCGCATGCCTGTCGAATACTCATTTCATAATTGTAGAAGCTAAGTTTTTTTAAGGTTTCCGGGTTTGTTATTTTTATAGAATACTCATTTCCTGGTGGGGCTGAAAATGTAGGCAAGGACAATAGAAGTATCATTAAAAGCAAGATCTTTCGTTTGTGATTTTGAATAGAATATAATAAAAATCTAATATATTTTTTCATAAGTGTGTTCTCCTAATTTTTAAATTCCTTATATACTATAAGGATTAACTATCAAGTAATGTATAAATATCCTTTTACAAGAAGAAAATTTTCAATTACTAGTAAGATTACTAGTCTTAATTAAAAAAAGTGATGCAGTTCTTTAGAAAAAAAGAATGCAGAAATGTTCGCCTGTATGGGACTGTCATAATCTCCACGGTTAAAATCTATATGAAATCTGTAATAAACATAGGCATTTTTGCGCATATCGATGCCGGAAAAACTACCTTTACAGAAAGGATTCTCTACGAAGCCGGTCAGATCTATGCACCGGGAAGTATAGAAGATGGAACAACGGAAAGTGATGTTCTTCCCGAAGAAATTCGCAGGGGAATTTCTATTTTGGCCTCGGTTGTTAGTTTTCCTGTTGGAGGGAGTTATGTAAATCTTGTAGATACGCCGGGGCATATTGATTTTCATGTGCAGGTAGATGACTCTATGCCGGTAGTGGATCTGGCCATTGTTTTAATCGATCTCATTTCAGGTATAAAATCCCAGACAGAACTCATTCTGCAAAAATTAAATGCAATCCAAATCCCCTATATTCTATTCATAAATAAGGTGGATTTATTTCCCACCTTCGAAATGATCCCGGATAATATACGTTCTTTTTTTCAAAAACCTCTTTTATCGCTATTTTACAGGACGGAGGAAGGGGATGTAATGAATCATACTTATGGAAAAGAAAACACTCCGGAAAGTGTCCTGATTCCCTTTTTAGAATGGAGTGAGGAACTAAGTGAGAAATACCTCGAAAACCCAGAAAAATTGGAAGAATTTGCTTATAAGGGCCTGATTGAAGGGTTTTATATATCAAAATTCATACCGGTATTTGCAGGAAGTGCGAAGCAGGGCCTCGGGATAAGAGAATTTTTAAGCTTCTTAAAATATGTGAAGTGCAAAGAAGTTTTTTACGCTGAAAATAAGCTCGGATGTATTTTTAAAAAGCAGATTCATCCGGAATACGGGAAGATTTCTTATATTCGACTGTATAAAACTGTAAAAAAGGGATCGGAAGCTTTTTTGTATAAACGCGCTTTTTTTCTGGAGGATATTCGAATGCCGGGACTTTCGGGGGAAGTCTGGCTGGATGAGTATCCGGAAGGTTCTGTCGTGATAAGCCAGAATCTGTCCCATGCCCGCATCGGGGATTATTTATATAAAAAGCCTGAAACTTTAAATAAAGAGCTATTAGGTGAGGATGAATCCCGACAGTTTGCTGTAGTTCTGGAGCCTTTGAGAGAAGAATACAGAGAAAAACTTTTGGAGGGACTGGATAGTCTGCTTTGGGAAGATCATGGTTTGCGTTATAAGATAGAGGATGCAACCGGTCAGGTGGAGCTATGGGGGTGTGGAGAGTTGCATATAGAGGTTTCTTTGAACCGTTTAAGTCAATTTGTAGGGAAAACTTTTTCTTATGGCAATTTAAAGGTTGTCAGATACGAGCTTATAGAAAACATTGCAAAAACATCCTTAAATCTGGAGCACTCCATTTACGGTGGAAGGGATAAAAGTGGAGTTTTAGAGGTTATTTTTGAAAAAACACTTGATTTTAACAGGTCGGTTATTTTTGATGTAAATCTCTCTGAGGAACTATGTTCTTCTGTAGAAGCTGGATTTAACGAGGGGCTATTCAGTGGTCTTTATGGCCATGGGATATTAGGACTTAGACTGAGAGTAATTTCCTATACAGAACCGGAAATTCTGAGTGAGCACAGGTTGAGTTTACTTAAGATTGCAGTGATAAGTGGTGTGAAACAACTTCTTAAAAGTGGCACGGTTCAGGTAGGTCCTATTACTCTTTTTGAAATTCTGGCACCGGAGGAATTTTTGGGGCAGGTGTTGGCCGGAGTTCAGATTTGTTCAGCGAAAATAACGGAAGTGGATTCTGCATCAGACCACGTTTCCTATATTAAAGGCGAAGCTCCTGCAGAAAAGATGCTTGGCTTCGCAAGCATTCTAAGAAACATGACAAAAGGTAAGGGAACTGTATCCATGGTTACCCGATTCGATTCAAAGAACTTTAGTTATGTTTAATTTAAAGATTCTTTAAGAATTCTTGTTTAGATGTAAGGAGATTTTTTTTAGATGGCAAAAGAAAAATTTGATAGAAGTAAGCCACACTTAAATATTGGTACAATAGGTCACGTGGACCATGGAAAGACCACTCTGACAGCTGCTATTACAACAACACTGGCAAAAGCATACGGCGGTAAAAACAAAGCTGTTGCATATGACCAGATTGATAACGCTCCTGAAGAAAGAGAGAGAGGGATTACCATTGCAACTTCTCACCAGGAGTATGAAACTCCTAACAGGCACTACGCACACGTAGACTGTCCGGGACACGCTGACTATGTAAAAAACATGATTACCGGAGCTGCTCAGATGGATGCTGCGATACTTGTTGTATCTGCACCCGATGGAGCTATGCCCCAGACTAAAGAGCACATCCTTCTTGCAAGACAGGTAGGTGTTCCGTATATCGTTGTGTTCTTAAACAAAGCAGATCAGTTAGGTGACGATGAAAGAGAAGAAATGATCGAACTCGTTACAGAAGAGATTCGCGACTTATTAAAGTCTTACGGATTCCCGAAAGCAGGAGAGCCTGAAATTCCTATCATTCATGGTTCTGCTCTGAAAGCTCTCGAAGGAGACGATTCTGAGCTTGGAGTGAAAGCAGTAATTAAGCTTATGGAAGCTGTTGACAGTTATGTTCCAACTCCCAAAAGGATTACTGATAAACCTTTCCTTATGCCGGTAGAAGACGTTTTCTCTATTACAGGTCGTGGAACTGTAGCTACAGGTCGTGTGGAAACAGGTATCTTAAAACTGAACGAAGAAATTGAAATCGTTGGTATTAAAGACCAGACTTCAAAATCTGTTGTTACAGGTATCGAGATGTTCCGTAAACTTCTGGATCAAGCAGAAGCTGGGGATAACATCGGTGCTCTTCTTCGTGGTGTTAAAAAAGAAGATATCGAAAGAGGTCAGGTTCTGGCGAAGCCAGGTTCTATTACTCCGCACAAGAAGTTTACTGCTGAGGTATACGTTCTTACTAAAGAAGAGGGTGGACGTCATAAACCTTTCTTTAATAAGTATCGTCCGCAGTTCTATTTTAGAACTACTGACATTACCGGTGAAGTATTACTTCCACAGGGTGTAGAAATGGTTATGCCTGGAGATAACGTATCTGTTACTGTTGAATTAATTCATAAAATAGCAATGGATAAAGGGCTTAAATTCGCTATCCGTGAAGGTGGAAAAACCATCGGTTCCGGTGTAGTTGCGGATATAATTGAGTAAGACGGGCATGGCAGGACAAAGAATTAGAGTAAAACTTCGTTCTTTTGATCACAGGTTGATTGACCAATCAACCCATGAGATCGTCCAAACAGCTAAAAGGACTGGGGCAACTGTCTCCGGTCCTATTCCTCTACCTACTAAGATAGAGAGATTTACTGTTTTGCGTTCTCCACATGTGAATAAGAAATCAAGAGAGCAATTTGAAATGAGAACTCATAAGAGGCTCATAGACATACTGGATACAAACGAAGATACGGTAGAAGCACTTATGAAGCTGCAACTACCTGCAGGCGTATCGGTTGACATAAAATCTTGAGGTAAGGTAGATGAGTAAAGGTTTAATCGGAAGAAAACTTGGGATGTCTCACGTTTATGATGAGACCGGAGCAATGGTTTCCGTTACTGTACTTGAGGTAGGGCCCTGTGCTGTATCCCAGGTTAAAACTGTTGAAAAAGATGGCTACTCTGCATTACAACTTGCTTATGGAGATGTGAGAGAATCTTTACTCACTTACCCCGAAAAACAACACTTAAGTAAATGTGGAATTAGCCCTAAAAGATATTTGAAAGAATTTAAGTTTGAAGGTAACGCTCCGGAAGCCGGTTCTGTTATCAAAGCTTCTGATATATTTTCGATTTCTGATAAGGTGAAAGTTTCGGGTGTAACAAAAGGGAAAGGTTTTCAGGGTGTGGTTAAGAAGCATGGATTCAGCGGTGGTCCCGAATCTCATGGCTCCAGATTCCAGAGACACCCGGGTTCCATAGGAGCCTGTTCAACTCCATCCAGGGTATTTAAAGGAATTAAACTTCCCGGTAGAATGGGGGGAGTGAAAAGAACAGTTGGTAATCTGAAAGTAGTGAAAATTATTGAGGACAAGAACATCATCCTCGTAGCAGGTTCTGTCCCCGGTCAAAATAGATCGATTGTGACTATCACAAAACAGGGATAGGTAAAGAAACGCAAGGGTATAAGAAAAAATGAAAGCACTGAAGTATTCTGCAGAAGGAAAACAGATTGGGGAAGTAGAACTTCCACCTTCGATATTTAATAGCGTCGTGAGTGAAGGTGCTATATATGACGCTATCAAGGCCGAAAACGCCAATTTAAGAAGCGGAAACCATTCAACGAAAGATAGAAGTGAAGTGAGTGGTGGGGGTAAAAAACCCTGGGCTCAAAAAGGAACCGGTCGTGCCAGACAGGGTTCCAGCAGAGCACCGCACTGGACTGGTGGTGGTATTGTACACGGCCCTAAGAAAAGAGACTATTCCATTAAATTATCAAGAAACGTTAAACGCAAAGCAGTTGTCTCTATACTGAATAAAAAAGCAAGTGATTCGAGAATTAAAATTATCGAAGATTTGAAAATAGAAGAGTTCAGTACAAAAAAAGTTTTTAACGTTTTTAAAAATCTTGAAGTAGTAAATGCTGGTGCTTTTGCCCTGGTTATAAGCGGAGAAAGTAAGCATTTAAAAGTTTCCTCAAGAAACATTCCTACTTTGAAGTATATCAATTCAAAACGAATAGCCTGTAGAGATTTATTATATAACAATAATATAATTATTACAGAAGGTGCTCTGAATGAAATAATAGAGCAATATAAAGGGGTGAATAAAAATGCATCTTGAGAATGTGATTATCTCTCCATTGCTGACTGAAAAAAGTCAACAAACCGAAGCCATTGGTGAAGCAAACCAGAAGAGAATGAAAAAATATACCTTTCGTATTCATCCTGATGCTAATAAGATTATGGTGAAACAGGCTATTTTTAAAATGTTCCAGATAAAACCTGACTCTGTTAATATAGTGAATTGCAGGGGTAAGAATAAAAAATTCAGGAACATTGCAACGAGAGGCCCGCGTTGGAAGAAAGCTATAGTAACTTTCAATAACGGTGCTGAATTGCAACTTACCAAAGGAGCATAATGTAAATGGGTATTCGTAAGTTTAAACCAACTACTTCTTCTACCAGATTCAAATCTACCCTTGATTTTTCTGAGATTACAGCAGATAAACCTCATAAGTCTCTTGTTGAGGTTTTAAATTATAAAGCCGGTAGAGGCCATGATGGAAAAATCTCTGTTCGCCGTAGAGGTGGAAGAGTTAAAAGAAAATACAGAATTATTGATTTTAAAAGAAGAAAAACTGATATTCAGGCTACCGTAAAAGCAATCGAATATGATCCGAACAGAAGTGCCAATGTGGCTTTAATCTGTTATGCCGATGGTGTTTATTCTTATATTTTATCTCCGGAAGGCTTAAAAGTAGGTGATGTAGTTCAATCCGGTCTGAAATCAGAGATAAAACTTGGAAATGCAATGCCTCTGGATATGATCCCTCCGGGAACTAACATCCATAATATCGAGCTTCAAATTGGTAGGGGAGGACAGCTTGCCAGAGCTGCCGGAACATATGCCGTTATCTCCGGTAGAGACGGAGATTATGTAAGTATCAAGCTTCCATCCGGTGAAATTCGCAAAATTCGTAAAGAATGTTATGCAACTGTCGGGGTTATTGGAAATAAAGACTGGAACCTTGTAAGTATAGGTAAAGCCGGAAAGAGTCGTTGGCTTGGTAGACGTCCGAAAGTAAGAGGGGTGGTAATGAACCCTATCGATCACCCGCATGGTGGTGGGGAAGGTAGAACCTCCGGAGGCCGTCACCCGGTGAGTCCAACAGGTGTTCCGACAAAAGGTTATAAGACCAGGAAAAAGTCAAAAACCAGTAGTAAATTCATCCTTCAGGGAAGAAAGCGTAATAGGAGTAGAGGGAACTAATTATGGCTAGAAGTTTAAAAAAAGGCCCGTTTATTGATGATCACCTGATGAAGAAGATCACCAAATACAATGCAGAGAACACTAAGAAACCCTTTAAAACCTGGTCAAGAAGAAGTACAATTTTTCCTGATATGGTCGGGCATACTGTGATGATTCACAATGGAAATAAGTTTATACCTGTGTATATCAACGATAACATGGTAGGTCATAAGCTGGGAGAATTTGCTCCCACCAGAAATTATAGAGGCCATACCAGCCAGGATAAAAAGCTTAAGAAATAGGGAGTGATGAGAAGATAATATGGAAGCTAAAGCAATAGCCAGGCATATAAGAGTGTCTCCAAGAAAAGCAAGACTCGTCGCGAATGAGATCAGGGGATATGACTACTTAGAAGCCGTTGATATTTTAAAGTTTACTAAAAAAAGAATAGCAGCCGACATACTTAAGCTTGTAAATTCAGCTGCTGCAAATGCTGAATACCTGGATGAAAATGTGGATCTTGCCAGACTCTATGTTAAAAAGATCTATGTGGACGAAGGCCCTTCTATGAAAAGGTTTCGTCCCAGAGCAAGAGGACGTGCTTCCAGGATTCAGAAAAAACTGAGCCACATCACAGTTGTTCTTTCAGACTAATAAGGCAGGAAATATACATGGGTCAAAAAGTAAATCCAATCGGCTTGAGAATTAAAATAACAAGAACCTGGGACTCTATCTGGTTCGCCAAAGAAGACTATAAAAAGAATTTGCATGAAGATCTTAAAATCAAAAAATTCTTAAATAGCAAGTTTAAAAGTGCTGCAGTAGTAAAAATAGTCGTTGAAAGGTTTCCGGAAAAAATCAATGTAAATTTGCATACTGCCAAACCGGGTGTTGTTATTGGTCATAAAGGTGCGAACATCGAAAGTGTGAAAAATTCAATAAAACCACTTTCTGAAAAACCAATTAACATAAACATAATAGAAGTGAAAAAGCCGGAAACGGTTGCTCAAGCGATTGCCGAAACCATTGCTACTCAGATCGAGCAACGTATGCCTTTTAGACGAGTAATGAAGTCTGAGCTTAGAAGGGCAATGCGTGGTGGAGTAGAAGGAATCAAAATTTCTATTTCCGGAAGATTGAATGGTGCTGATATGGCAAGAACCGAGAATTATATGGATGGAAGAGTTCCACTTCATACTCTTCGTGCTAAAATAGATCTTGGTTTTAAAGAAGCCAAAACGACATTTGGACAAATTGGAGTGAAAGTTTGGACTTATTCAGGTGATCATTTTCCAAGTTCCAAAGAAGAAGTGGAAGATAAGTACACTGTAAAAAGAAAAACCAGCTAAGAACAGAAAACGGATTGGTATAGATTATGTTATCACCTAAAAGAGTTAAATACCGTAAAAGGCAAAGAGGGCGCCTGAAAGGAAATGATGAAACAGGCAACTATGTAGCATTTGGCGAATATGGCTTAATGGCTACTACTTCAGGAAGACTGACTGCCAGGCAAATTGAAGCTGCTCGTATTTCTATTAATAGAAGGGTAAAAAGAGGGGGGAAATTATGGATTCGTATTTTTCCTCATATCCCGATTACTAAGAAACCTGCTGAAACCAGGATGGGGAAAGGAAAAGGAAGTCCTGAGTTCTGGGTTGCAGAAATCAGACCGGGAAGGATTCTTTTTGAAATGTCTGGAGTAAGTGAAGAAGATGCAAAAACAGCTCTGAATCTTGCTTCTTACAAGTTGCCCATTCAAACCAAATTTATAAAGAGAACACTGGTATGAAGAAGAAGATTAAAGCACATGAACTGAGTGATTCTGAGATAGAAACACAATTAGAAGATTCTTATAAACAACTCAGGGAAAAACGTTTTGAGGTAGTTGTGAATCGAGCTCTTGAAAACACGAAAATCCTGAGGGATTTGAGAAAAAAAATTGCATTACTCCAAACTGTGAAGAACGAAAGGAAAAAAGCTAATAAATAAAGCTTGAGTCCTGAAGAGGAATAAAAAGTATGGAAAAACCCGCTAATAAGAAGAAAACAATTCAGGGAAAAGTAGTATCCGATAAAATGGATAAAACTGTCGTTATACTGGTAGAAACTAGAAGGAACCATCCTAAGTTTAAAAAGATTACCAGACACAGTAAAAGGGTAAAAGTTCATGATGAGAAGAATGAGTGCAAAGAAGGTGATATTATCATCGCTCAGGATTCTCGTCCACTTTCTAAGGAAAAAAGACATACACTCTTAAAAATTGTAGAGAGAGCGAAATAAAATGATTCAGCAGGAAACTATTCTACAGGTTGCCGATAATTCCGGCGTCAAAAAAGTTATGTGTATCAAAGTGCTCGGTGGGAGTAAGAAAAGATATGCAACTGTTGGCGACGAAATTATCGTTGCTGTAAAATCTTCACAGCCAGCATATGGCTTGAGAGACGGTTCAGGGAAAAAGGTTCACAACAAGGCCGTTCAACGTGCGGTTGTGGTTCGTACTAAGAAAGAAATCAGAAGAGAAGATGGAACATATATTCGTTTTGATGATAACGCTGTCGCTATTATTGACGATAAAGGTAACCCGAAGGGAACCAGGATTTTTGGGCCTGTAGCACGGGAACTGCGCGATAAAAAATATATGAAAATCATTTCACTTGCTCCAGAGGTATTATAAGATGGGTAAAAAGCTAACTTACAGAGGTTCAGCTTACACGAAGTTTAAAAAAATTAAGCTTAAACCGGAAGATGAGGTTATCTGCATTGCAGGTAAGGACAAAGGAAAGAAAGGTAAAATACTCGCTGTTGACAAAAAGAGAGACCGAGTAATCGTAACCGGAATCAACAGAATTCGTAAGTTTGTTCGTCCGACTCAGGAGAATCCTCAGGGTGGAGCTATGGAAATTGAGCGTCCGATTCATATTTCTAATGTTCAGTTCTATGATTCAAAAGAAAAGAAAGGTGTTCGCCTGGGCTCCAAGGAAATGGCAAAAGGTAAAGTCAGAGTGACACGCCCTAAATCTAATGAGAGGGAAATTTAAGAATGGAATCTAGGTTAAAGAGGAAATACCGCGACGAAGTTGTCTCTGAATTAGAGAAGAAGTATTCTTTTAAGTCTAAAATGCAAGTTCCCCGCCTTGAGAAAATTATAATTAATGTGGGAATTGGAGAGGGACACACAAACCCGAAGGCAATGGACTCTGCTCTTGAAACTCTGGCTTTAATTACAGGTCAAAAACCTGTAAAGACGAAAGCCAAAAAGTCAATAGCTGGCTTTAAGCTTCGTGAAGGGATGAACATTGGATGTATGGTGACTCTTCGTGGAACTATTATGTATGAGTTTTTAGACAGATTCATCAATATTGCCCTTCCCAGGGTTCGTGACTTTAAAGGCGTAAGCCCAAAAGGTTTTGATGGAAGAGGGAATTATAATTTAAGTATCAAAGAACAGATTATTTTTCCCGAAATTCAGTTTGATAAGATTTTTAAAGTACATGGTATGAATATTACCATCGTTACAAGCACTGCATCAGACAAGGAAGCATACGACTTACTGGCTTCTCTTGGCATGCCATATAGAAAAAATTAAGAGGGAAAACGAATGGCTAAGAAGTCAATGAGAGCTAAGCATCTCAGACCTAAAAAATTCAAAGTTAGAGAATACAACAGGTGTCCCCTCTGTGGCCGTCCTCGCGGATACCTCAGAAGGTTTGATATGTGCAGGTTATGTTTTAGAAAACTTGCCAGCACCGCGCAAGTTCCCGGTGTAATCAAGGCATCCTGGTAGGAAGAGGAAAGAATGAGTTTATCAGATCCAATTGCAGACATGTTGACCAGAATTCGTAATGCAGGAAGAGCAGGACATGCTACCTGTGTAATCAGTGGAAGTAAAATTAAACAAGAAATCTTGAGTATTCTTAAAGATGAGGGGTTTATTAAGGACTATAAACCTGTAGAAGTTAAATCCTTTACTGATTATGAGATAACTTTAAAATATGTAGGACGCAGAACACCGGTTATTTCTGAAATTAAAAGAATTTCCAGACCCGGAAGAAGGATTTATATTAAATCCGATAATGTAAAGCCTATTAAAAATAATCTTGGTATCTCCATATTATCTACTTCTAAAGGTATTATGACCAGTAAAAAGGCAATGAAATTAAAAATAGGTGGGGAGGTAATCTGTAGAGTTTCTTAATTCTACATGATGTAAGGCTATGTCAAGAATCGGTAAAAACCCCGTTACATTACCTGAAAAAGTTGAGGTAAAACCGGCTGCTTCCGCTATTGAAGTTAAAGGACCATTAGGAACCCTGGTAACTCCTTTGTATGAAGGAATTGAAGTGAAAGTCGATGGAAAAAAAGTGGTCTTCAGTCGCAAAAATGAAGAGCAGAAGACTGTAGCTCTACACGGATTAGTTAGGGCTCTTTTTAATAATTGTGTTAAAGGTGTTTCTGAGGGCTGGGAGAAGCGTCTTGAAATCACTGGTGTTGGATACAGAGCAGCAAAAAAAGGAAAAGACCTTGTTCTTAACCTCGGTTACTCTCATGAAGTTGTTTTTCATGAACCTGATGGGGTCAAAATAGAAGTTCAGGATGCTAATAAAATACGTATATTTGGACCGGATAAACAACAGGTTGGCCAGGTAGCTGCAGATATTCGTTCTTTCAGGATGCCAGAACCTTATAAAGGGAAAGGTATAAAGTATTCTAATGAATACATCAGAAGAAAAGCAGGTAAAACAGGTAAGAAATAAGCCATGATAAATAGAGAAAAGAAGAAAGAAGTCTCAAGAAAAAGAACCTTCAGGGTAAGAAATAAGTTAAAAACTTTTGGTGAGCGTCCGAGACTTGTTTTTAACAAAACTAATAAGTATTTGATTGCCCAGGTTGTAGATGACAAGCAGGGAGTTACTCTTGCTTATGCTACATCTTACGAAAAAAGTTTTCCTGAAACCGGTGGCTCCAGAAAAAATAAAAAAGCAGCTGAAGAAATGGGAAAAATAATTGCTCAAAGGGCCATTGAAAAAGGTGTGAAGCAGGTAATGCTGGATAGATCCGGTATGCTTTATCATGGTAAAATTGCTGCTTTTGCTGATGCAGCCAGAGAAGTAGGATTGGAGTTCTAATATGTCGGTTTTTGAAGAAGAGAAAAAAGAGTTTTCTGAAAAAGTAGTAAAGATAGACAGGGTAGCGAAAGTAGTTAAAGGCGGACGCCGTTTCTCTTTTAATGCTTTAACTGTTGTGGGAGATTCAAAAAATAGAGTAGGGATCGGTTTTGGAAAAGCTAATGAGGTTCCGGATGCGATTCGGAAATCTATAGAATCAGCTAAGAAAAATATGACCCAGATTAACATTCTAGGACATACAATTCCTCATGAAGTGCATGGAAAGTTCAAATCTGCTAAGGTCTTTTTAAAGCCTGCTACACCGGGAACTGGAATTATTGCAGGAGAGTCTGTTCGTTCAGTAGTAGAAAAAGCTGGCGTTCAGGATGTTCTCTCTAAAACATATGGTTCTTCAAATCCCTTAAATATTGTGAAAGCAACCTATGAAGCTCTTAAAAAACTTGAAACCCCTGTAACTGCTGCTAAAAAGAGGGGCATTTCCTTAAATAAGCTTTTTGGGCACGAAGAATAGATAAGTATACAGGTGATTCATATATGGAAGAAATTAAGATAACACAAATTAAAAGTTCGATCGGAATAAATCCAATCCATAAAAAAACTCTGGCTGCTCTGGGTTTGAGAAAAACAGGAAGTTCCAGGGTGCATAAAATGAATCCCCAGGTTAAGGGGATGGTTAATCAAGTTAAATACTTATTGAAAGTAGAGAAGGCGGGCTGAAATGTCAGCAGAAGTAGAAAGAAGAGAAAGAAATAAACAGGCCGAAGTTTTTGGTAAAGAGAAAGAAAAGAAGAAGAGTGCTGAACCTCTTTTTTTTCATATACACTCTCCGGAAGGTTCCAAGAAAGATAAAGTTCGAGTAGGACGGGGAACTAGTTCGGGATGTGGAAAAACTTCTTCTCGTGGTCAAAAAGGACAAAAAGCAAGAGCTACCGGGATTCCCAGAGGTTTTGAAGGTGGGCAGATGCCTTTGCACAGAAGGCTACCTAAAAGGGGCTTTACCTCAAAAAATCACAAATACTATCAACCGGTAAATTTATCTGATCTAAATTCCAAAAATTTAAGTGGAGAAATCACTCCGGAATTACTTTTTGAGAAAGGTTTAATTCGTGATGTCTCTAAATTGATAAAAATTCTTGGAAAAGGTGAATTAGGTTCAACTATTCATGTTTCAGCTGATAAGTGTTCCAGTTCAGCTCTTGAAAAGATAAAAGCAGCCGGTGGCGATTTTAAAGTTAGAGAACTAAAAGCCACAGCTACAAAGACAGAAGCTTAGATAAATATGCTTTCAACAATTTCGAACATCTTTAGAATTCCGGAACTCAGGCAAAGAATTATCTTTACCCTTGTCATGTTATTGCTATTTCGCATGGGAACTCACGTTACTATACCTGGGATTAACAGCCTTGTGGTTGCTGGGATTACCTCGGAAGGAGGACAGGGATTTATTGGCATGGTTGATCTCTTTGCTGGTGGTGCCCTATTGAAGTTTTCCATTTTTGCCCTGGGGATTATGCCTTATATCTCCTCTTCCATTATTATGCAGCTGGTGATGGTATTAATTCCATCTTTGCAGAAGATGCAGAAAGAGGGAGAAGAAGGTAGGAGAAAGATAAATCAGTATACCAAATTCGGAACTCTTGCTTTGTGTGTTTTTCAGAGTTTGGCCGTTATTTATCTGGCAAAAAGTTGGTCTACAGATACAGCTACTGCTCCGGCGAAGTATCCAGGACTTATTAGCCCCTCTGTAGAGACATTTTTTGTCGCTCTTGGCATTTTAACCATAACCACAGGAACCATGCTTTTAATGTGGATGGGTGAACAGATCACCGAGAGAGGAATTGGGAACGGAATTTCTCTTTTAATCTTTGCAGGTATTATAGGAAGAATGCCGGATTCGATTTATCAGCTTTTTACTACTGATAAAGTGGATCCTCTGTCTGTTTTAATCTTGTTTTTTGCGTTTGTTCTTTTAATATCTTTAACAGTTGTTCTTACTCAGGGTGTTCGAAAAGTTCCGGTTCAATACGGTAAGCAGATGGTAGGAAGAAGGATGGTACAGGCCAGAAGCCAGAGTATACCTTTTAAAGTGAATAGTGCAAACGTAATGCCAATCATTTTTGCTTCCAGTTTGATACTCTTCCCACAGACTATAGTGCAATGGCTTTCTACAAAGAGCGTTCAATGGCAGGGTTGGGGAATTTTGCTTGACTTTTTTAACCCTTTCTCAGCTCATTGGTATAGATCCCTGTTTTATTACATGGTTTATACAAGCTTAATTGTTTTCTTTGCTTATTTTTATACGGCTATCCAGTTTAATCCTTCTGAGGTGGCTGATAATTTGAAGAAATATGGTGGGTTTATCCCCGGAATTCGTCCAGGAACTCACACAAAGGAATATATCGAGAAATTGCTAAATCGGATAACCTTGCCGGGTTCTATCTTCTTAGCAGGTCTTGCTCTCGCTCCTTACCTTCTAATTAAACTCTTGAATTTGGGAGCTAATACAGGAGGAGGGGCACTCGTTTACACTTTTGGTGGTACTTCTTTGTTGATTATGGTGGGTGTGGCTCTGGAAACTTTAAAGCAAATCGAAGCACAGCTTATCATGAGAAATTATTCAGGGTTCATGAAGAAATCAAAAATCAGAGGAAAGTAAGCCAATGAAAAAACTGATATTTATGGGTCCTCCCGGGGCAGGTAAGGGAACACAGGCAAAAAGGATTTGTCAGGAATATAAAATTCCACAGATTTCAACTGGTGACATATTAAGAGAAGCTATTAAAAACCAGACTGAGTTAGGTTTGAGTGCTAAGAAGTTTATGGATGCAGGAAACCTGGTTCCGGATGAAGTGGTAATTGGAATTATAAAAGACAGGCTAAAGCAGGCTGATTGCAAGAATGGATTTCTTTTAGATGGATTTCCCAGAACTATTCCTCAAGCTGAAGAGTTGGATAAGATATTAGTAGAGTTATCCTTTCGTTTAGATTCAGTGGTGAATCTTGCAGTTCCTGATGATGAATTAGTTAAACGCCTTTTAGAAAGAGCTCAAATAGAAGGTCGCGCAGATGATAATGAAGAGACAATTAAAACGCGCTTAAAGAACTATAATGATAAAACTCTTCCCTTGCTGGAATATTATAAATCTAAAGGACTCCTTGCTGCGATAGATGGGCATGGAACGATAGATGAAATAACGAATAAAATTAAAAAGGAATTAAACTAAGCTTGGCAAAAGAAGAAGCGATTGTAGTTGATGGAACAGTAGTGGAGCCATTACCAAATGCTATGTTTAGAGTAGAGTTGGAAAATGGACACAAGATTCTTGCTCATATATCAGGCAAAATGAGGATGCACTACATTCGTATCTTGCCTGGTGATAAAGTTACTGTGGAGTTGTCTCCATATGATTTGACCAAAGGTCGGATTACATACAGGAAAAAATAGGGATTAAGATGAAAGTTAGGACTTCAGTAAAGAAAATTTGTAGCAGTTGCAAGATTATTCGTCGCAAAGGAGTTGTTCGAGTAATTTGCACCAATCCAAAACACAAGCAAAGGCAGAGATAAGATATGGCAAGGTTTGCTGGTATAGACATACCAAAGGAAAAAAGAATAGTAATTGGGCTTACATACATCTTCGGTATTGGCCTGGCTACATCAAAAAAGATTCTTAAAGAAGCCGGTGTAGATGAGAGTATTCGAGTTAAGAATCTCGATGAGTCACAAGAAGCGGCTATCAGGAAAGTGATTGAAGAGCAGGTTGTTGTTGAAGGTGATCTTCGTTCTGAAATAAACCTTAACATAAAACGTCTCATGGATATCGGTTGCTATAGAGGATTAAGGCATCGTAGAGGACTTCCGGTTAACGGTCAACGTACTAAGACAAATGCCAGAACTCGCAAAGGTGTGAGAAAAACTGTAGCTAACAAGAAGAAAGCAACGAAATAATTAGGTTCTTTTGGTAGAGTGAATGGAAAAAGATAAGAAAGGCAAGAAAGATAGTAAAAAAGTAAAAAAGAAGGAAAAGAAGAATGTACCCCGTGGTAAGGTGTATATTCAAGCTTCTTTTAACAATACAATTGTAACAGTCACTGATATGGCTGGCAATGTTATTTCATGGTCCTCCGCAGGCTTGATGAACTTCAGAGGTTCTAAAAAGTCAACTCCTTATGCAGCTCAGATTGCAGCGGGAAATGCAGCGGATAAAGCAATCGAAGTTGCAGGTCTAAAAGAGGTAGATATTCTCGTATCTGGTCCTGGAATTGGCAGGGAATCTGCTATCAGGGCTCTGGCAGGAAAAGGACTGGCTGTAAAGATGATAAAAGATGTCACTCCGCTTCCTCATAATGGATGTAGACCGAGAAAAAGAAGAAGAGTGTAAGGACTAGGAGAGTAAAATGGCTAGATATAGAGGACCTGTTTGTAAATTGTGCAGAAGAGAAGGACTGAAACTTTATTTAAAGGGCAGTCGTTGCATGAACAAAGATAAATGTTCATTTGAAAAAAGAAAGACTCCCCCCGGCCTTCCTCCTAAAAGAAAAGGGAAAGTAACTGATTATTCTATTCAGCTTAGAGAAAAACAAAAAGTTAAGAGAATTTATGGAGTGCTGGAAAAACAATTCAGACTTTATTACGAGAAAGCCAGTCATGCTCAGGGAATAACCGGTGAACTTTTACTGCAGACTTTAGAAAGACGTCTGGACAATGCTATCTATAGAATGGGTTTTGCTTCATCCAGAGCTCAGGCCAGAACATATATCGGTCATGGACATGTGCTGGTAAATGGTAAAAGAGTAAATATTGCTTCTTATCTGGTAAAACTTGGAGACGTGGTAAGCTTTGATGCAAATCTTTCCAAATCTCCCGGATTTGATGAAAATATTAAATTGGCTCAATCTATGAATAAGGCTCCTTCATGGGTTGTTCCGGATTTCACAAATTTTAAAGGTGAAGTTAGTTCTCTTCCTCAAAGAGAGCATGTGGATATGCCAATTAAAGAACAGATCATTGTAGAGCTGTATTCTAAATAATCAATTCATAGGGGAAGCGACCTTGTCACATAAAAACCTGTTAAAAGGCTTTAAAAGGCCCAAAAAAATTGAGTATCAAACCGAAGTTAGTACTCCAAATTATGGAAAGTTTATAGCAGAACCTTTTGAAAGAGGTTTTGCTACTACCATCGGAAATGCTCTGCGCCGAACCCTGATGTCTTCTATTGAAGGTTCTGCGATTTCAGCTATTCGTATTGAAGGCATTACTCACGAGTTTTCCTATATCACAGGGGTTACGGAAGATGTATCCAGGATTATTTTAAACTTAAAACAGGTTCGTATCAAGTATGAACCTGAAGATAGAGAGCAAAATAAAGTAATACATCTTGAGCTGAATCAGGCAGGTCAGTTTACAGCCGGCGATTTAGCGGTTGATTCATCCATTGAAATTATGAATCCGGATCTGGTAATTGCAACCCTGAATGAAGATGCAAATCTGGTGATTGATATCGAGATCCAGAGAGGACGCGGATACCATCCTTCAGAAGAAAAAAAGAAAGATATTGAAGTATTAGGGACCATTCCGATAGACTCTCTCTATTCCCCGGTTCAAAAGGTTATTTTTGATGTAACAGAAGCAAGGGTAGCCCAAAGATCGGATTTTGAAAAGCTGAGTCTGGAGATATGGACAGATGGATCTATTTCTCCTGAAGATGCTCTGGCTCAGGCAGCTAAGATTGTAAAAGATCATCTAACTATCTTCATCAATTTTGAAGAAGAAGTTGAAGAAGAAGTTGATGAAATGGATGAAGCTGATCAGAAACTTAAACAATCTCTTTCTCGTCACGTAGAGGAGTTGGATCTGTCTGTCAGAACATTAAATGTTTTGAGAAGTCTTGAAATTGATTTTGTAGGTGATCTGGTTAAGCGTACTGAAGAAGAAATGACGAAGTCCAGACATTATAGTGATCAGTGTTTAAATGAACTTAAAAGTAAACTGGCTGTATTAGGCCTTTCATTTGGTATGAGGGATTTTTAATAATGAACAAGAGAATTAAACTTAAAAAGCTAAATAAAAATAGTGCTCACAGAAAAGCCATGTTAAAAAATATGGTAACCAGTCTTTTCAGATATGAAAGAATTGAGACTACTATTGCCAGAGCCAAGGTTCTGCGCTCTCTGGCAGAAAAATTAATTACAAGAGGAAAGAAAAACCTCATAGAAGGAATTTCGCCTGAAAAAGCACTTCATAACAAACGCGAAGTTATGAAACTTATTGGTGATAGGGATATCGTAGTAAAGTTATTTGAAGATTTAGCCAAGAGATATGAATCCAGAAATGGGGGATATACCCGGATTTTAAAACTGGTTAATCGTCCTTCTGATAATTCTGAAGTTTGTCTTTTAGAGCTTGTAGATAGAAAAACACCTGAAGTTTTAAAGGAAGAAGAACAAAAGAAAATTCAACTGGAAAAAGAAGATAAAAAGAAGAAGAAAGTCGCCGCAGCTGCAAAGTAAATTTTTCCATCTTTTCCTGTAATCGAGAAGCCGGTAGTTCTACCGGCTTTTTTTTGTTTCTAGTAAATTCTCGTCAATTTGCTTTGTAATTTTGCTACTACTTCTTCAAATGGCTTGTGCTCGATTACTAATTCATAGGTTCCGGTAAGAATTGGAAGTTCATCAAAATCAAGTTTTATCATTTTTTCAATAGCTTCCAGGCTGTAGACACCTCTGGATTTCTTTTCTGGTTCATATCCTACTTCATAACCTGTCGCCAGATCATAACCATATTTCCTGTCCCTGTTATCAGTACCAAAACAGGCCAGCATAAAATCGGTTAAACCGGAAAGCCCGGTAAACGTCTTTTCATTCCCTCCCAGTTTTACTCCGACTTTGACTAGCTCTTTGAAAAATCGATTGGATAGATGAAAGAGAGTATTATCCACATTTCCACCCAGATTTTCTTTATAGATTCCTTCAACGATTCCCATAGACAGGGCATAAATTGTTTTTAAAGAACCACCGAGGATAACACCACGAATGTCTGTTTCCACCATGGCCGGTCGAATAAAAATGTAGCTGGTCGAAAGTAATCTCATTAGTCTTGGAATATTTTCTGTATTTGTTGCAGCTACTTCAAAACCGGAAATTTTTCGTTCCATGATTTGGTCAGGATAGCCAGCTCCTGCGGCGGCTATTAATCTTTCTTCGGAAATACCATAGTCTTTAATAAGCTCATCTATGATTAAGCCATTTCCGGTTCTGGTAAAACCTTTGATGATATTTACGATCGGAGCTTCACTTTTTTTTACCCTGTCTTTGATCTGTGGATAAACCCTATCCATTTCCCAGGGATTGGTTCCCTGGATAAGAATACTTGCTGTATCAATCACGGAGGGATCGGAGCTGAAAAGTATATTAGGTGGTAACTTGAAAATGGGATAATGCTCAATATCCCGTCTTTCTTCTGAGCATTTTTTTATATAGTCTTCATTCGGATCGTATATGGTAATCGTTGCATTTTTATTAGACATTACCGTGGAAATGGCAATAGACATGTTACTGGAACCAATGGCTACTACTCTTTCTTTGGGTTTTTCCGGTACCTGGATTAGAACATTTTCCGATGTTTTATGTTTGTCACCGCTATACAGGTTCCTATAAGTTCCATGTTTGTGTTTACTCAGATTGGAGCCTACCAGGAGAGCGAGATTATCAATCAGAAACTGTTTTTTATCTCCTGAACTCGGGAATGGAATCTCATCAAAGTCTTTAGGAAGGTGTTCTTTTAATTTAGGACTAAGTTCTCCCACTAAAACCGGTTTTCCAATAACTAATTTCCCTTTAGCCGGATTAAAAAGAAAACCGCTGGTAGGAAGAATTTTATCTGTTCCTTCCAGGGATATGGGAAGAACTACCTTATTGGCTACATAGTGGTATACCGTGTCAACGAAGGGCATGAGTCTACCATCTCTGGAGCGAGTGCCTTCCGGAAAAATAGAAAGGATATGTCCGCTTTGTTGAAGCTTCTGGGAGGCACGGAAAGCTCTCATGTTTATCTTGGTCATGAGGTCGGAAAGACTGGGATTATCAGCCATATCCCGTTTTGAACAAACAAGAAGTGTATCGAACATGTAAAGACCGAGTCGAGTAAAATCCGGTTCAAAAGCCAGTCTTCCGGCGATAAATACAATATTATTCGCTACATCTTTTCCGTGGTGTCCGGAGTTATAGAGGAGTTGAAAAATTGCCGGAGCATCGAGGTGACTTAAATGGTTAGAAATCAGGGTAACCGGAACTTTTCCCATTATCTTTTTCACCAATTTCAGGTTTTCTGTTCCTTCCACCTTGAAATTTTTCATGATGGGTGTTAAAAACTGCATCATGAACTGGCGTAAATCTTCTTTGCTTTTTGTATGTACACCTATTTCATCTAACTGCTCCGGGTGCTTGAAAATGTTCATTACTTCCGGTTTTGAGGTGGTGCTGGACAGGTATAAAAACTTCTCCAGAATACTTTTTGCTTTGTCGTATGAAATACCACTTTTTATGAAAGTATGAATATTTTCAAAAAATTCTTTTTGCCATCTTCCGAGAGTTGCTTCTTTTTCGGTCATTCTCCAACCTTCTTATTGTGTTTTAAGGATACTTTCTGTATTTTACCCTTATGCAAATTATATCTTCTGAAAAATTATGTGCATTTCCAGCATTTTTTTTCAAGATGGGGACTCTTTTCGGTTTTTCTGAAAGCTGTTATTTGAAAAGGTATACCTATATATCCACTAACCATAGGGTAATCTAAAAAAAATTCGTATGCGTTTCATAAACTCAGTGCTGGAACCGAAGGAAAAATATCAGTTTTAATTGCTGGAGTTTTTTATTCTTCTTTTTTCGATAGCATGGAGACTAACTCAATTTAAAATCGAGGTTAGGTAATTGCAATAAATAAGTTGATTTTTAAGGTTCATCCTGAGAAAGGTTTCTGAATGAAAAAGAGAATTGAATGGTTTTTTTTTATATCATTTTTAGTAGCTTTTTTAATTCTTTATCGTTATTCGTTTAAGGCAATACTATTGATTAAGGAAAAAAGAAAAATGTCTTTTTTGGAAACTACCACATTCATTTCTTCTATTGAAGCTCTTTCCGAAAAACTTAATTGTAATCATAGTATATTGTTCATCTACAATCTTCATAAATATAATAATGATCCGGTAAAGCTTGCTGAGTTGAAAGAAAAATCAAGGTTTGCATTTGCACCATGTAAAATTGATATTTCTATTACTGGAATAAATGAAAAACAGTATTACTATACGATTGTAGAGAAAAATAGTGAACACTACTCAAGGTTTAAAAAAAATGGAATTGAAAAATATAGTGATGGTTTCTTTTCAGTTTTTGTAAAATGATTAAAATCTTACTAATATTTACATTGAATATGATGTTGTTGCCGATTATTACCTTCGGATTATTAGTTACTTTACAACCTTCATCAATAAGTAAATTCAGGTTTATAAGTTTTTGTTTAATAGTTCTTGTTAATTATTTTATATTAAAAAACTGGAAAATTGAAAAAGATATAAATATTAAAATTGATAAGTTTGCATTATTGTATTTTGGCTTAGGTTCGTTGTTGTTTTGGTTTCGATTTTATTATGAGCCGGAGGGAATGTGGGATGCTTGGGCTGCATGGAATGCAAAAGCAAAGGATCTATCTCTTTCTTTTTTGAGGGGATATGATTTTGCTTTGTATAGAGATTATTGGTTAAATCCTCAGTATCCAATAATACTACCTCTTCAAATATCTTTTTTTACTATTTTTTTAGGACATTGGACTCCTTTCGTTCCTATTTTTTTAGGATATTCATACTATTTATTTCTTTTTATTATCGTTAGTAGCATTGCAAATCGAGTGAGTAATACTACATTATTGAAACACTATATACTATTATTATCTTTAGCTCATCCCTTATATATTAATATTGCAAGTGATCAGTGTGCTGATTTAATAGTAAGTCAATTGTTATTACATTCCTTTCTTGCTATATATTTTTATTTTGAGTTTAAAATAAAAGAAGGTTTATCTTTATTTTTGTTAAGTATTGTTTTCTTAATAAATACGAAGTTAGAAGGTGGTGTTTTTTCAATAATACTGTTAATTGTATTTATAGTTAAACAATTTTTTAGTGAACTAAAGATTCGAATTAGGAATATCCATTTGATTTCTTTAGTTATTACTGTTTTTGGAGCTATTCTGTTTATTTATTACAAATATTCTACCCAACAATTCACCACTTATAAATTAGATCCAGTAACTGTTTTTCGTAATTTTCTTGATTGGGAAAGGCATATGAAGGTCTTCTCCTATTTAGGTCTGTTTTTTCTTATTACTTTTTTTGCGTTTATCTTTTTACCTATTAAAATCCGGGTAGAAAAAAAACTATTTTTGTCTTATATTTTCCCTCTTGTTGGAATACTGAGTTTTTATTATCTCTCTATGGTTTTAACCCCTTTCAACATAGATTGGCATTTGAATACAGCTTACATACGAATAAATTTGCAAACTTTTCCAACTTTATTAGTAATGTATTTACTTTTACATATTAATTCGTTATCACACATGACAAATAATACACAATCAAAGTTATAAATTATCTCTCCCTACCTTACCGAAAAACTTACCCTGGATAAAAGCTGTTTATCTTTTGTGTAGAGTTCAAGGGTAAAAGAACCTCGCTCGGGTTTCCAGAAATAGGTAGAGGAGGCATCTCCAAGTTTTTTGCCATTTAAATACCAGTAGGAAGAAGGATCCGGAAAAACACTTTTAAAGAAAACTCTCTGGTTTTCATCCGGTATATCCGGATCGATGGCAATAATAGTATTATCTACCGGTGTTTCAATTCCATTTTGAAAGGGAATTTTTGGAATAGCTTTTTTTTGTTCGTTCTCGTTTGTAGAATTTATAGTTGTATTTTCAGAGAGAGAATTGGGATGTTTCCGGGAACTTAACCAGTTGACCATATCTATCCAGAGAGGAGCTGCACCTGTTACTCCGCTTACATTCCACATTGGTTTTCCGGAAGAGTTTCCTACCCATACACCAACTGTATAATCTTTTGTATAGCCGATGCACCAATTGTCTCTCATATCTTTACTGGTTCCGGTTTTTACAGCGCTCCAAAAACGGGTGGAAAGAGGGTTTTCCAAACCAAATGTTAATGCCCTATTTTCTCTGCTGGATAATATTTCTGAAATAAGTTCGCTGCTTTGAACAGAAAATACCATGCTATATTTTTCCTGTTTTGATTCTCGAAGATAATGAACCGGCGAATATTTCCCCCGGTTGGCAAGGACTCTATAAGCATTTGTAAGCTCTTCCAGACTTATATCTGGAGAACCCAGGGCAGCAGACAAACCATAAAATTCAGGATTTTCTAAATTAGAAAATCCTAAAGATTTTAAAGTTATGTTAAAATCTCTTTCTCCTACAAGACTTAAAGTTTTTACTGCCGGTATGTTTAAGGAAGAGGCAAGTGCTTTTTTTACAGAGACTTTTCCGAAAAAGGAATTCTGGTAGTTACCGGGTTTATAGACTCCTCTTTCCGTTTGAAATTCGGTTGGTGTATCATTTAATATACTTTCTGGTGTCAGAATATTTTTTTCAAAAGCAAGGGCATAAAGAAAAGGCTTAAGAGTTGAACCTGCCTGTCTTCTGGTTAGAATGTTATCTACATATTTTGCTTCAGAAAATTCTCCGCTTCCTCCCACATAGGCCAGTATTTTCCCACTTGAATTTTCCAGGACTAATAGAGCGGCGTCGTTTACATTTTTTTCTTTTACAAAGAACATGTGTTGTTTAACTAATTCTAATGCATAAATTTGAATTTTTCTGTCTACACTTAAATAGAGTTTCCTTTTTTGGGATAAAAACTTTTTGTGTTCCTGCCTGACTCTTTCTGCTAAATGCGGAATAAAAAATTCTTCCTGTGGAATATAATAGTTCTTTTTAATTTTATGAACTTTCTCTTGAAGCTTTGCACAGGAAGGAGCCTGTTCTAATTTGGAAGCAATATAGCAGGCTCTCTGTGTAATTCTTTTTCGAGAGGCTTGAGGATTTTTCAATAAAGAGATCAGAATAATAGATTCTAATTGATTTAAAGAAGAGGAATCTTTTCGAAAAAGGCCTCTCGCAGCGGCGTCTATACCTTTCAATTCCCCTCTGTAACTGGCCAAATTTAAATAGGCTTCCAAAATACCACGCTTGGACCATCTCTCTTCCAGGGCTTTCGCAAGACTTATTTGTTTCAGCTTCTGAGAGATGCTTCTTCCCGATGAACCGGAAATAAGAGAAGGAAATAAAAAAGAAACCAATTGCATGGTGATGGTACTGGCTCCACGTTTGTTTCGTAAGAGTAGCATATCTTTAAAAGCGGAAAGCAGGGCAATATAATCGACACCTTCATGCTCATGAAAGCGTTTATCTTCCGCCAGAATGAGTATTGCAGTAAGGTGAGAAGGAATTTTTTCTACAGGTATCCAGTTTAACTGTCTTTTTTGGGGGTTGATGCGAATTGTATGGAGTTTGAAACCGTTATAATCATATAAACTTAAATCACTATTCAGATAACTTTTACGAATACTATCAAAGGAGGGGATTTCTTCAGAAAAAAGGGATATAGGAAAAAGGAAGAAAAGAAAGATAAGGGAGGTAAGTTTTTTCCTCCCGATGCTTTTGTCTCTAGTTAGCCTGTATATCATCTACCTCTACGTTTATGGCTTTATTACCCTCAAAGAAAGTCCATTTTCCTTTTGCTGTTTCTCCTTCTTTGAAAGTTCCAACATATTTGGAGCCATCTGTATCAATAAGGGTTCCCTGTCCATGAAAAAGCCCTTTTCGGAAAGAACCCTGGTATTTTTTCCCATCTTTAAAAACAATAGAACCTTCTCCATCGTACAGATCCTCTTTAAAATCTCCATTGTAAGTGAATCCATTATTTTTAATATAAATTCCCTTTCCATGGAATTGGTTTTGTTGGAAACTTCCGATGTATTTATCACCGGATTTGAAGGTCATAGTGCCCTGACCATCTCGCTTATCATTTTTAAAATGTCCGTTATAAACATCTCCATTTTTATAGGTATAGGTGCCGAGACCATGGAATTTATTTTCTTGAAATTCTCCTTCGTAGATATCTCCATTGGGGAAGGTTAATTTGCCACTGCCTTCGAAGTTATTATTTTTGAATTCTCCCTCATAAACCTCTCCGGAGGGTAGAAAGAGCTTTCCCCTTCCATTAAATTTATTAAATCGAAAATCCCCCCGGTATTTTTCTCCATCTTGCAGGATTAATAGACCTTTTCCATGGAAATTATTTTCGATAAAATCTCCTTCGTAGCGTTCTCCTTCCGGAAAAACAAGATTACCTTTTCCGTGAAAGTTGCCCTCTTTGAAATCTCCCACGTATTTTTCACCTGTAGGAAATATCATGGATCCGGAACCATTCTGGCAATCCCCGGAAACACAACCGGTTTTGGTGGGTTTGGAATTCTGAACCTGGGTGGAACAGGAGACAAGAAAAATGAGAATAGAAATGAATATTTTTGGCTTCATGAAAATCCTGAAAACTGAGATCTTAATAAATATCATGATTTTTTCTCCTTGATAAAATTACAAATAAAAATGTGAAAAATTATTGAAGGAAGTGTTTATCTTTTCTTATCCCCATTTTTGTTGGAAAGCTTTTCTTTATACACAGGAAATTAATTAAGGAACATTTCCAGCTTTTATTCCATTTCTTGTAGTCATATCCGGTTTTCAGTATGGAAAGACCGGATCTCTGACAAAGGGTCTGGATGAGTTCGGGGGAATAGTATTTCTGGGTATGGTGTTCGAGACTTTCAATTATATCCCCTTTCTTGTTTTTTTTGCGGAAGAGGAGGCTGGAAAGAATCTCTTTTTTTTTGGGGTCATACAGGTTTTCCCAGATGAGTTCCGTTTTTCCATGTGTTTCCCGGAAGGTATTGCCATGAAAATTTTTTATGAGATTATATTCACTACTCAGGTCAAAAAAATAGTATCCTCCCGGTTTCAGGTTTTGAAAGACAGAAAAGAAATGTTGCTCCAGTTCTTCCTCGCTGGGAATGTAATTTAAGCTGTCATGGGTAGAAGTTATTAGATCGAATTGGTCAGGAAACTGAAAATTAATCAGGTTTCCCCTGAAAAATGTTGCATCAGGAAGATTTTTCCGGGCAATCTTAAGCATTTCTGAAGATATATCCAAACCAACTTTTAGAGAAAGATTTTTAGGAAAGTGAGAAAGCAGGATTCCGGTTCCACAGCCCAGATCCAGAATAGAGTTCAGGTCATGAGGTCTGTCTCCATAACTGGCTTCTAAAATGAAATTTGCCCAGCTTTGAAAGTCGATATGGCTCATTACACTATCATAAATTTTAGAAAAATGGCTGTAGGGAGTAATTAAATTCATATTTTAAAAAAAAATTCTTGTATTTTTTTCAGCCGCTAATAAGACTCTATAATTCTAATGGGACATAATTTTAATTAAAGAATCGAACATGGGAATAGAATTAATCATACCTTTCATAGCCAGTGTACTTGTCATCATTTTTTTGCGTCGTTTGGACAGATCGAATTATCGCCTGAGTCAGATTAAACGATTTACTCATAAACTCAGCGAAGAAATTAACCAGGTTGCTCTGAATGGAGTTCAAGCGGTAAAGGATGCAAATATCGACCTTGAAATCCTGAATAAGCAGGCGAAAAAGTTAATTTCTGAGATGAACGAAAAATTCTCGGATACCCGTCTTCTCGTAGAATCCATAAAAGCGAATAAGGAGTATCTGGATTCTCTTTCGGGTGACCTAAACCAGGTAGTAAAACTTACCTCGGAAATTCGTAAAGAATCAGAATATGTGCAGGAAGGTTTGCACGTTCTACAGGCACATCGGGAGGAAATTGATAGGGTAGAGTCCGAAATCGGGAAATTGCGAAAAGATATGTCGCTTATGTCCCAGAAATATACAGATGACATTAACCTTAAAACCCGTGACCTGGTAGATTCTTTAGCCAATAAAATCGTAGAAATTGAATCCCTATTAGAATCGAAATCCGATAGGGTGGATGAATCTTTGCAGATAATCGCCACTTCTTATGAGGACAAATTACATGAAAATGTAGACCGTCTGATTGAAGAAACCATAGGGAAAGTTGAAATTGTAAATGATAAGATGGATACTTTCTTCGAACAGGTTAGGGAGTCGGAAAGAGCTATGGATGGTCGGATTAATCGTTTTAAAGATATTACCGAGTCCATATCCGATAGGGTAGAAAAATTAGACCTACAATTTGAAGAAAAACTTGAAGATGTAGGGCAGGGCTTTGAAGAGAAATTAGTTCAATTCGATAAAAAATTCCGGGATAAGTTTGAACAAATTATTACTCAGGTGAATGGATCCAGGGAATCCTACATGAAAGGTCTACAGGCGGAAATGGACGGAATTAGAGAAGAAATTCAAAATATGAACCTGGAGACGCTTACCCGCAGAGATGAAATTTTAAACGAGACCAGAAGACAGGCGGAAAATATAGGCGAGTCCATCATTGTTTTCCAGGAGAAATATTTAGAGGCTGAAAATAAGCTTATCAAGCAAGCCGATACTAAGAAGTCTGAATTAATCAGGGACATGGAAATTCTCGAAGAAGAATTTAAGCGAATTAGCGACATCTTACAAACAGAAACCGAAGAGACCAGGGATTCGGTAAAAGTATCTCTGAAAAGTTTCCAGACCGAGTTGGAGAAAGTCTTCCATAGTTCGGAAACCTCTACAAAAGAAAAATTCTTCAAAATTCAAACAGAATTAGAAGGTTCTTTGAAAGCTTTTTACGATTCTGAAAAAGTAAGCGTAAGTCAGGAAATTTCAAGACTGGAAGATAAGGTCAGTATCCTGGACAAGACAACTGTAGAGCGTATGAAATCGGTTGATGATTATTTCTCTGATCTAAAAAATGCTCTGAATGAAAGTGCCAGGGATATTATGAATCAGGTTGAGACAGATGTGGGAAAAGTTGCCCGAAGTCTCGATGAAGAAAAGGTTCGTGTTGATCAGAAGTTAAACGATTTTTATCAACTGAAAGATAAGTTGGAAGATAGTCTACAAAACCTTCATAACAAGAAGAAGAGTGAGTTTGTTGTTGAGTTAGGTAGAATTGAAGAAAAGATAGAAAAGCTGAATCATAATGTGGTTGATAAAATGCAGTCTGTAGATGAGCATTTTGTTGATTTGAAAAAAGCTTTAATGGAGAGTGCAAGAGACATCATCGGCCAGGTGGAAGTGGATGTAAGTCAGCTCGCAGCCAGTCTCGATAGGGAGAAACTCAAGATCGATGAGAAGATTGATGAGATGGCGGGAGCCTGGTCTATACAGCTGGATAAAATTAAAACCCGCACGAATCGAGACATCGATAATCTGGTGGAAAGGTTAAAGGATATACATCTGGAAGGAAATGAACTGGCAAATACTTTCCGTGCCGAATTCCAGAATGTAAAAAACCAGATGGAAATACAGCTACAAAAAAATCTGGATCATATTGCTTCGAAAGGAACAAATGTGGTGGAAGATGTTCAGTCCCGCTTGAAGAAAACGCAACTTGACGCGGAAGATATTATGAATCGAATCCAGAAAGCAGGACTTGGCCTTTATGAGAAGCAGGAAGGAATTCTTTCTGAATATGCAGATAGGCTGAGTAAGGATTTAAAAGAAAGGTTAGATAAGGTAAGAAAAGAAGCGGAAGGGACCCTACAGGAAATTCAGAAAACCGGTATGGGTTTAATACAAAAGCAGGAAGATAGACTTTTAAAATTCCAGAACTCGGTAGATGAGAGGTTATATAATGAAATGTTTACCAAGCTCAGCCGAGTGAAAGATGAAGCAGAACAAATTTATGAGCGGATCCATAAGGGTGGAAACGAGATTATTGAAAAGCATTCTGAAAAGTTGAGTCAGTTTACCCTTACTCTCGATGAGAAGCTTTTTAAAGATCTGCAATTCAAGCTGGAAAAACTACGTTCTGAGTCTAAAGAACTTCTTTCGGATATTGAAAATAAGAACAAAGATGTCTTTGAGAAGTTCGAAAATAGTGTGGGCCGTTTGCAGGACGAAATTGATGAAAAACTTTTCCGGGAACTTAAGGATCGCTTTGAGGATGTGAAAGCTGACTCGGAGTTCTTGATTGAGGAGGTTTCTCGTTCCGGCTTTGAATTGAGGCAAAAGCATGAGGATGAAATCGCTAATTTTAAAACTATAGTTGAAGAAAAATTATATAAAGAGTTAATTCTTCGTTTTGAGAAAGCGAAACACGATGTAGAATCTCTGGTTGATAATATTCATAAGTCCGGAAACGGAATTATTGAAAAGCATGAGGAAAAGATTAATAAGCTTTCCGGTATCATTGATGATCGCTTTACAAAAGACATTCATTCTAAGCTGGATAAGGCGAGAGAAGAAGGAATTCAACTCTTGGAAGGAATCAAGCGGGCAGGAGAGCATATTATTTCCGAGCAGGAAACGAAATTTAGTCGCTTTACATCTACCATTAATGAGAAGTTTATACAGGAAACAGAAGTACGTCTCGGTAGATTGAAAAAAGAAACAGAAGAGCTTCTTTCCGAACTCAAAGAGTCAGGAGATGAACTGTTAGAAAAGCAAGAAGAAAAGATGCAAAAGTTTAATTCTACTCTTGATGAAAGGATTTCCAGACAGCTAACTGTACTTCTGGATAAGGGGCAACTTCAACTTGACCAGCTCGAAATGAGAATTGGAAGTTATATACACGATGTTAAGTCAAATTTGGAAGATACTCTGAATGAAGCAAGGGAAGACAGTGAAAGACAATTGGATAATTTTAATTCTCTAATGCAGAAAAACTTCCGGGAAATTGAGAAAATGAACTCTTCGTTTATGGAAGGACACAGAGATGATTACTCCAGGATGAAGAATGAATTCGATAGAACAAAAGAAGAATTTTTGAAAATTCGAAGTACTCTCGATACAGATTTGGAAAGGGTTAAAACGATTAAGCAGGAACTTTTCCGTGAACTTTCTCAGGAAAGCAATCGCATGAAGCGTTCTGTAGATACAATAGCCGAGAAAGTTCATAACCTCGAAGGTTATACGGATATAATTGACAATACAGAAAGAGTGATTCAGGAATCGGATAGAAAAATTGAAGATATGATTACTCTTATTGAACGTATGAAGACTGAAAAAGAAGAAGTTAATATTTATCTTCGTAATGTCGAGTTTATCAAAACAACCAAGACAAATATGGAAGATGAAATTAAGCTTCTGGATAGTCAGAAGAATAAGATCGAAGTGCTGGAAAGGGAATTAAACAAAGCAAACGAGGTCTGTATCTTAATTAACCAGAGAACCGATGAAATTAAGGATAAGATCGGCATTTTGAATATGCTGGATGGTAAACTTCAAAACATTGAAAATATTCAAAAGCGTCTGGAGAGTAAGCTGAATGAAGCCGAAGCGGCCAATGATAAAATAGAAAACCTGGCGATTACGCTTGCTGAACATAGTGAAAATGCGGATTATATCCGGGAAAAAGTATCTATGGCTCTTAAAGATCTGGATATGCTCAGGGCCAGGGAAGATGAATTGCAGGAAACCCTGGAAGTTTTGGATGCTAAAACTGGTGATTTGAATTTAAGGAATGTAGATATTAAATCCTTAGAATCCAAATTTAATAAAGTTGAGAATTTGGTTGAGGATTTAGCTGCAAGGCATAAGCAGATTTCAAGTTTGCATAGACGTATAAGTGAACTGAAATCCGAAACAGAAGGTATAAAAGAAGGACTGGAGCATTTAATTACAGAAGCTGATGATAGGTTTGATAAATTGGGTAATTTTCTGGAAGTAGTGGATACAGTGATTGAAACCGGCTCTTCGGCCAGTACACGTCCTGTATCGCGTCCGAGAGTAAATCCAAAAGAAAATGGTGAACTTATGAGGCGAAAACGTAATACAGTCTTAAATTTATATGAAAACTTCGGTTGGAATACCGATACTATAGCAGAAAAGTTAAATTTAGAGCGTTCTTTAGTGGAAGCTATTATAAATAATAGTAAGAAATCTGCTTCCTTTTAAGGAATAAGGCCTTTTAAACAGAAATTTTGGTTTTCTAAATATATACCTGTTTTTAGGTTGGTTCGTAGTTTAACTCTAATGGCTGCATTAAGTAGCAGGAATCATTAAGAAGAGTGAGGAATTTAAATGGCTAAAGAAAAAACTGAGAGAGATGCACTACTGGTTGCAAGTAAAGTAAAAGCTTATATAAAGTCAAAAGACTTTATGACTTCGGCTGAAGCAATAGAAGGCTTAAACGAAAAAGTATACAAACTTATCGATGAAGCCCTTGAAAGAACAAAAGCAAATAAAAGAAGTACTGTTAAAGCTGCTGATCTGTAATTGAAGTAGGATTTTGATTCACATAAAAAATAAAGCTGAAATTGAAAGAATGCGTGCAGCGGGAAAGTTTGCTGCACAGCTTTTGGAATATATTGAACCTTTTGTAAAACCCGGTATTTCAACCCAGGAATTAAACGACCTTTGCCATCAGTATACAACCAAGCGGGGTGCTCGTTCCGCTCCCCTGAATTACCGGGGTTTTCCTAAAGCAATTTGCACTTCCATTAATAATGTTGTCTGTCATGGAATTCCCAAAAAAGAAGAAGTCGTAAAAGAGGGTGATATCATTAATGTTGATGTTACTCCTATTGTGAATGGTTATCATGGAGATACTTCTAAAACTTTTATTATTGGGGAAGTTCCGGATGAAATAAGACTTCTTGTCGAAGATACAAAAAAAGCAATGTGGTTGGGAATAGAGCAGGTAAAACCCGGTAATCGTATTAACGATATATCTAATGCAATTGATGAATATCTTACCCCGAAAGGCTATGGGATTGTAAGAGATTTAATGGGGCACGGGATTGGACGTAAGTTCCATGAAGACCCTCAGATTCCCCATTTTAAGCAAAAAGGACTTTTACCGAAACTCAGTCCTGGCATGACTTTTACCATTGAACCGATGGTAAATTTGGGTACCTGGCAGGTTGATTTTGATAAGCAGGATAAGTGGACTGTCCGTACAAAAGATGGAAAATTTTCGGCTCAGTTTGAACATACGGTTCTGGTGACTGAATCCGGTTATGAGGTCTTAACTCTCAGTTCTTAGTATAAAATTTGGCTGAGGTATAGTTTCCAATCAAGGTAGTATACTGATTTGATTCCATAGTCATAGCATTCTTGTAGCCAGGTTTCTCTGTCCGGAATTTTGTATTGTATGTCTGTATAGACTTCATGAATCTCCCCTAATACTTCTCGGAAAATGGAGATATGCTGTTTTGTTAATGGATCTAGTTCTCTTTCTGCGAAACCCTGCAAGCATCCAAGTAAAGCTGCAAGAGCTCCTTCTTCGAAAGAAGTTTCTTTTGAGCCGGGTAAATGTTTTGAAACCATTTGAAATAGTTTATGCAAAATGTTCTGGTGTTCTATGATTTTCTTTTCTAATTGTAGAAGAAATCCTTCGGTATCGAGTTCGCTATACTTTAAGTTCTTTAGGAATTGTTCGAGTTCTGAAGAGTCCATTTTCTGCCTTTTCTTTAGTTTATTATTCTTGCAGGTTTTTCGGGCTTTGACAAGCTATTTATTATGAATAGAAACCGGATAATTAGTAATTCTCGGTATTGATGTTTTTATGGAAATAAACACTTTAAAAGAATTAGCCAGATCCCGGGGCTTTCAACTTTTTGGTATTGCCCCTGCTGTGATACCTGAAAAAGATAAGGAGAATATTAATCTCTGGATTGAAGAAAAACGTTATGGTTCTATGTCCTGGTTTGAGAAAAATAAGCATTTACGACTTAATTTTGAATCTCTCGGCTTTGAAGTGGCCTCGGTGATTGTCCTCGGAATTTTATATAGAGACGTTCAGTATTCTCGTATAAAACAAACGCTGGATTTTAAAATTTCTTCCTATGCTCTGGGAAAAGATTACCATACTATAATCAAACAAAAATCTCTTCCTATTCTTCAATTTCTACGAGAAAGATTTCCTGAAAAAAAATTCAGACAGGGCGTTGATAGCTTACCTGTTGCAGAAAAAATTTTAGGCAGGGAAGCGGGACTCGGTTGGATTGGTAAGAATACCAACCTGATTCATTCGGATAGAGGTTCTTTTTTCTTTTTGAGTGTAATTCTTTCTGAAGTGGAACTTGAAAAAACAAATCAATTACATCCTGATAGGTGTGGAACCTGTCGCAAGTGTGTGGATGCCTGTCCGACTGGTGCATTAGAAGAATATAAAATAGATGCCAGGAAATGTATCTCTTATTTGACTATCGAAAATAAAGAAGAAGAATTTTCAAAGGAAACAAAAAAAGATTTATCCGGTTGGGTATATGGTTGTGATATTTGTCAGGAAGTTTGTCCCTGGAACCGGGAAAAAAGAGGAAGTAAATTGTTTACAGAAGAAAAGGATTTTTACGTCAAATCAGAATGGAAAACGATGAGCCGTGAAAAACTAAAAAAGCTTACTGAAGAAGAATTTTTAAACCTGGTCCGGACCTCAGCCATGCAAAGAATTTCATATAAGCAATTTCTAAGAAATCTGAAATCAGAATGAAACAAGAGATCATACAGGATAAATTATTACAATGGTTTTATGAAAACCGAAGAGAACTTCCTTTCAGAAAAAACCCTGAAGTGTACCGCATATGGGTAAGTGAGATTATGTTACAGCAAACCCGTGTAGCCCATATGTTACCTTCCTATCAAAACTTTATGCAGCGTTTTCCTTCTATACAAACTTTAGCGAACTCCAAAGAAGAGGAAGTTTTGCAATACTGGAAAGGTCTGGGCTACTACAGCCGGGCTTTAAATCTTCATAAGGCTGCCAGGTATATACAAAAAGATTGCGGAGGAGTTTTTCCTGAAACTTTAAGTGAAGCCCTGAAAATTCCGGGCATCGGTCCTTATACAGCCAGAGCTGTATTATCCATTGCATTAGATAAGCCTTATGCTGTGTTAGATGGAAATGTAAAGCGGGTTCTGTCTCGTTTTTTTCTTTATGAAAAAGATATTACTTTACCAAAATCTCATAAAGAATTGCAAGAACTGGCTGATAGTTTTTTAAACCAGGCTAAATCGGGGGATCACAATCAGGCAATGATGGAACTCGGTGCTCTTGTCTGTACGCAAACTCCGACTTGCGAGCACTGCCCTTTAAAACGGGATTGTCTGGCAAAAAAAGAGAGCAAAGCTCATCTTCTACCTGTAACGAAAAAAGAGAAAGAAAAAATAGCTCTGGTTTTAAAATTTTATATAATAGAATATTCGAATAAACTATTACTCTTAAAAGAGGGAGAACGAATGTTTTTTAAAACTATTTATTCTCTACCTTTCTTAGCTCAAAATCAGAAAGAAGGTGAAGCTTATCGGAATACAGAAACCTGCAGGCAATTACTGAAGAGTTTCTCTTTTCATAAAATGAAAGGTTTTTTTAAACATTCCATTACTAAATATGATATTCAAACAGAAGTTTATACTACTCAGGCAAGCAGTATTCAGTTTATGAAAGAATTATTAAAAAGCATAGATTATAAATGGATAGATAAAAAAGATCTTATAAATGAATTTCCTTCATCAATAGCCAAAAAAATAATAAAACTCCAGGGAAAAGGAGTGAGTGCAAATGATTAAGTTACGTTCTACCGGAGACTTTATCAAAGTCTTACACAAAGAAAAAGAACTTCTTGTAATTGAAGAGGAAGTGGATCCGGATTTGGAAATTGCTGAAATACAGAGAAGGGTAGTGGCAAAGAAAGGACCGGCTCTCTTTTTTTTAAAGGTGAAAGGTTCTGAATTTCCGGTGGCTACAAATTTATATGGCTCAGAAAAACGGATTGAACTGGCTTTTGGACGAAAACCTATAGAACTGGTTCAAGAACTGGCAAGACTCGCTTCTGAAATTATGCCACCCAGTTTTAAGAAGTTATGGAATGCGCGTAATCTGGCGCTGCAAGGCTTGCGGGTAGGAACAAAGAAAATTTCGCCTATCTCTTCGGAAATTTTACAAAGCAAAATAGATCCCCCCAATGTTTTTAAGCTCCCGGCTCTTCGTTCCTGGCCTGAAGATGGAGGACGTTTTGTAACACTTCCTTTAGTGTATACCCAGAGCCCGAATAATGGTAAGGGAAATTTGGGTATGTATAGGATTCAGTTTCATGATGAACTCACAACCGGTATGCATATCCAAATTCATCGCGGAGGAGGTTTTCATCATTATGAAGCCAAACAAAAGAAGGAAAGTTTGCCCTGTCATATTTATGTAGGAGGACCTCCGGCCCTAACTATAGCCGCGGTAGCCCCCCTTCCGGAAGAATTAAGTGAACTTCTAATTGCTTCTCTTTTACTGGGAGAAAAGTTAAAAACTACAAAAGATTTGGCTATATCTTCTCTACCTATTGTATCAGATGCTGATTTCATGTTGGTGGGAGAGATTCCACCCGATGAATTGCGACCCGAAGGGCCATTTGGAGACCATTACGGCTATTATGCTCTCCGGCATGATTACCCCGTATTTAAGGTAAAAAATATATACCACAGAAAAAATGCAATCTGGCCTGCAACAGTGGTCGGTCGTCCTCCCCAGGAAGACCATTATATAGCTGAATATTTACAGGATTTGCTCTCCCCCATGTTTCCTCTTGTGATGCCAAAAGTTTTATCTGTATGGGCCTATGAGGAGTCCGGGGTTCATACCCTTGCTGCTGCTGTAGTAAAAGAGCGCTATCCTAAAGAAGCATTTACCGCAGCCTTAAGAATTTTAGGCGAAGGACATTTATCACTTTCAAAATGCTTAATGGTTACTAACGTAAATGTGGAATTGAAAGATTTCAAAAAAGCCTTTATTACTGTATTAGAACGAATCAATGTATCAACAGACATTCATATATTTGCTAATATTTCTCAGGATACACTTGACTATACCGGCCCGGCTGTTAATAGCGGAAGTAAAATGCTTCTTTTGGGAGTTGGAGAAAAACGTAATGTATTAAAAGAGGAGTTTTTGGGTAATTTTCAATCTAATGTTTTTAAAAGAGCTAAAGTTTTTTGTCCCGGTGTTTTATGCGTTTCATCAGAGATCTACAAGAAAGGAGATTTGATGGCCGATAAGCTGTTAGAAGAAAAATGTATAGAGGGGTTTATTTTTGTATTTCTTGTAGATGATGTAGAAGAAGCCTGTAATTCGTCACATAGTTTTTTATGGACTATTTTCACCAGGTTTGAGCCGGCCGGGGATGTGTATGCTCGTTATGAAGTGATTCGAAACCATCTTTCGTATAAAGCCCCTATTGTTGTGGATTGCAGGTTAAAAGACTGGTATCCAAAAGTTCTCCGGGAAGACTTGGGAATTGTGAAAAAGGTGGAAGAACGATTTGGGAAAATTATTGATTCAATAGGTTAAGTATATGCCTCAGAAAAAATTTAAGTTATTAGTGTTTATTTTACTTTTTAGCTCGCTCAGCTATTGTGGAAGAGAAAAAGCCCTGGAAAAGAATGCCCTGGAATTAGAAAAGGAAGGGAAGAAGGAAGAAGCTTTTTATTATTATACCCGAATTTTAAAAATAAATGATTCATCTTTTTCAGCAAATAAAAAGCTGGGTTTTATTCTTTCTGAAAGTATAGATTCTTTGCAGGTGGCTATTTCTTACCTTGAAAAGGCAAGGCATGAAAATTCTGATGATAAAGAGATACTTGCAAAATTATTTGACCTTTATCTTATCCTTGGAGAAACTGAAAAAGTGAAGAAAATGCTTTATGATGCAAGAAAAAGTTTAAGTCAGGATGAAGCTACTATGATAACTGAGCTTATGGACTGCATTTCTGAGCCGGGATCCAAGAATGCTAAACAGATGAAAGTGTTCATGGAGGAAAAAGAAAATCTATATTTTAAAATTTTTCCACGACCATATTTATTATGTTTACAATCACAGAATTTATCGGATAAAGCCCTATCCCTGGCAAAAAAGAGAAAGGAAGGGAAGTAACAGATGAGAAAAGCAGCCTATATCATATTACTATTACTACTTGCCTGTTTTCTTACAGAATTTTCTTTGAGACTAATACAGCCGGAAGCCCTGCAATATTATTGGATTCAAAAAGCTTATCACAGGTTTGATCCGGAATATTTTGTAGATTTTGAACCGGGAGTTAGTGTAAGAGTAAAACATTTTATGGACTACTTTACGATGAAGGTGAGCATTAATAAAATGGGACTTCGAGGAATCGAAGAAGTAGATAATACCTTGCCTCAAATTGCCTGTATCGGAGATTCTATCACTATGGGTTTTGGTGTCGATGATGAAGATACATTTTGTCAGAAACTAAATTCATACAAGGATTCTAATGGAATAAAATACCAGTCTGTAAATTTGGCTGTAGATGCTTATGGTCCGAGTGCTATTGCTTTGAAGTTAAAAAAACAGCTTCCACTGTTAAATGTCAAATTACTATATTATTTGCCGAGTCCCGGAGATGATATTGATGAACTGGATTTTCAAAAAAGAACTCAATCTAAAAAACATTATAATATGTTTAAATATCAATTTTTTATGACGAAGAATAGTTACTTATTACTGGCTTTGAAGTTGAGTCAGGAGCAATTACGTTATCGGTTCCTGACTAATGTTCTTGAACCAATTTTAAATATAAAAAAAACCTTATTTAGCTGGAAGGATTACTCTTTCTTTTCTGAGTTTCTTATGAAGAAGAATATAAGTATTCAAGAATTACAAAATACACCAGTAGAACTTCCAGAAGGAGAATGTAAAAATACGCCTACAAAGTTCCCTATTCCGGACTATATTTTGCAATCAATAGACGCTATTATAGATGTTACGAAAAAACACAAAATAAAACTGGTGATGCCTCTTACCTCTATTGGAAATCAGACAGCAACCTGTTCGCAACAGGGTAAGTATCATGATAGATATGCTTATTTACTTTCCTTAAAAGAGGAATTGCTAAAAAGAGGTGTAGATATAATAGATTTAAACGAATATACGCATCTAATGTTAGATAAAGAGGGAAGAAGGAATGCCAGGCCTTATTATATTTACGGAGATGAGCATTATACCAAACTCGGACATGAATGGATTTATAAATTATTGCTTAATAAAACCAGGGAAGTGTTACCATAAATGTTATTTAATTCGCTGCATTTTCTAATATTCTTACCCATTGTTTTTTTGCTCTATTTTCGAGCAAAAGAAAGGGAGCAAAAGATTATCCTATTAGTTTCCTCCCTATATTTTTATTCGGCATTAAAACTTGCTTTTTTACCTTTATTGTTAAGTTCGCTTTTCTTTACATATTATACTTCTCTAAAAATTGAAAAAGCGGATAAACTTCACCAGAGGAGATTCTGGCTGATTATATGCTTAGTTTCTAATTTATCCCTTTTGCTCTTTTTTAAATACACAGACTTTCTTCGATCTATTTACTATGATAGTTTGTATCTATTTGGCTTAAGACCTTCGAATAGTTTTCAAGCCTTAAACCTCGTATTGCCCCTGGGTATCTCTTTTTATACCTTTCAGGCAATTGCATACGCAGTGGATGTATATAGAAGGCAGATCCCATCTGAAAAGAATTTCTTTAAGTTCACTCTCTTTCTTGTGTTTTTTCCTCAATTAGTTGCCGGACCGATTATCCGTGCATCTGTACTTATTCCGCAGTTTTTAGGAAGGAAAGAATTTAAACGGGAGAATTTTATAACTGGTATGGAAATCATGGCACTGGGTTTTTTTAAGAAAACAATAGTTGCTGATCCTTTATCCGGTTTAATCGATCCGGTTTATGCCGATCCGGCTTCATTCAATGGAATTTCCAATATATTAGCTATGGCTTTATTTTCGATACAAATTTATTGTGATTTTTCGGGCTATTCTGATATTGCTATAGGAACAGGAAAAATATTGGGATTTTACATTCCGGAAAACTTTCGAAGACCTTTTTTAGCAGCCAGTAATACCGAAATATGGACACGCTGGCATATTTCTCTATCGAGTTGGTTGAAAGATTATATCTACATTTCGCTTGGAGGGAACAGGGTAAGTCAATTTCGTAATTATTATAACCTTATGATAACTATGGTTATCGGAGGAATCTGGCATGGAGCGGCCTGGACATTTTTCTTTTGGGGACTACTTCACGCAGTTTTTCTTGCTATAGAAAGATTTTTTATAGGAAAAGGTTGGTCTGTTTTTTTTCAGCGTATACCGAGACCTATAGGAATTTTATATACCTTTTCCCTTTTTTCTCTCGGAGCTTTATTTTTTCGTTCTAAGGATATGGGAAGTGTAATGATTTCTTTGCAAAAAGCTTTTACTTTTGCAGATGGAAAAATGGTTTCGCTACCTTACGCGGTGCTTATACCGGTAGCCTTATTAATCATTTATGAAATATTCGAAGAAAGTAGTTTTACAATTCCAAAAACTTTTTTTTATGAAACACTAAAGAATGTGACTGTTTTGACTGTGCTTATTTTGTGTTTTTTAATATACTCGGTTACTGTTAGTCCACAGTTTTATTATTTTCAATTTTAAGAATATAGGAAGGTACTAAAATGGCAGATAAGGTTGTAATTATCGGTTCAGGCCCAGCCGGGCATACCGCAGCAATTTATACAGCGAGAGCAAATCTCTCCCCCATTATGTATGAAGGTTTTATGGCGGGTGGAATTGCAGCAGGCGGACAGTTAACAACTACTACAGAAGTTGAAAACTTTCCCGGTTTTCCCGATGGAATCGATGGAACCGAATTGACCCAGCTTTTTCGTAAGCAATCAGAGAAATATGGGACAACTATACTGACTCAAACCGTTACAAAGGTAGATTTTACGAAGCATCCATTTAAGATCTATACAGACGAGGAAGAAAGAGAAGCTGAGGCTGTAATTATTGCAACCGGTGCTACAGCGAGGAGGATGCATATTGCGGGTGAAGATACATACTGGCAGAGGGGAATTTCTGCTTGTGCGGTTTGCGATGGAGCATTGCCTATGTATAGAAATAAAGAACTCGTAGTGATCGGTGGAGGGGATTCAGCGGTAGAGGAAGCTACACATTTGACCAAATTTGCATCTAAAGTTTATTTAGTTCACAGACGGGATAAACTTCGTGCTTCCAAGATTATGCAGGATAAAGCTATGAATCATCCCAAGATTGAAATTATCTGGAATACGGTAGTCGAAGAAGCTAAAGGAGATGGAAAATCTTTAACTTCTCTTGTTCTAAAAAATGTGGTAGATAATTCAGTGAAAGAATTAGCTGTAGGGGGTTTATTTTATGCTATAGGCCATAAACCCAATACAGAAATTTTCGAGGGGATATTGGAGCTTGATGAAACCGGATACATTCAAACAAAACCCGGAACTACCCGTACCAGTATCGAAGGAGTTTTTGCTGCGGGGGATGTTCAGGATAAGGTGTATCGTCAGGCTATAAGTGCTGCCGGTTCGGGTTGTATGGCAGCAATTGATGCAGAACGCTGGTTGGAAAACAGGGAATAAATCAAACTTATGCAGAGACGGGTTATAGACCCGTCCTGTGGAATATTATGAATCTTGCAAATACCTTAAATGAGATTTGTCATTGCAAGGCTTTAAATTGGGATAGCCTTCATGAATACTTTTATAAGAAGATTGATGAAAATTTCAACCCTATAAAGAATCATTCTTCTTCTCTTTTTAGTGATTATCCTTTTTTTATCTCAGAAAAGAGTTTGGAAAAAATTCAGGGCTTTATCTTAATCTATGAGAGTTTACTAAAAAATCCCTTATATTTAGAAAAAGTAGGAAAGTCTGAATATTCTACTATAACCGTAAGGGAAAAGGGTATCCTCTGCTGTTATGATTTTCATCTCTTGGATGACTTTCCCAAGTTGATTGAGATTAACACTAATGCGGGTGGAGCTATGCTAAATATGGCTCTATCTCAAAATATTTTTCAGTGTTGTAAAGAGTCCTTTACATCTTTGCATCAAAACCGAGATTTTTATTCAGAAAAAGCGTTTCTTTCTATGTTTCGAGATGAGTATAAAACCTGTTTTCCGGAAAGAGAGTTAAAAAAACTTTTAATTGTAGATGAAAAACCGAAAGAACAGTTTTTGTATTCAGAGTTTTTGTTATATAAGGCTTTGCTTGAGTCTGATGGAATCGAGGTGTTTATAGCAGAACCGGAAGACTTAGGCTGGAGAGAAAAAAAACTGTTTTTTAAGGATATACAAATAGATTTTGTTTATAACCGTTCTACAGATTTTTACTTTGAGAAAGAGAATCATAGTATTTTAAGAAAAGCATTTTTATCTCAGAATGTCTGTATAAGTCCGAATCCTTATCACCATACTATTTATGCCAAGAAAACTAATCTGGCATTACTTCGGGATTCTGAGTTTATTTCTTCTTTAAATATAACGAAAACTGCTATAGACATATTAGAACAGGTTGTTCCTTTTACACTTATCGTAAGACCGGAAAATGCAGATGAACTCTGGAGTAGACGTAAAAATTTATTTTTTAAGCCGATCAGCGGTTACGCAGGTAGGGGAGCTTACAGGGGAGATAAGCTAACGAAGAAAACTTTTTCTGAAATATTAGAAGCAGAGTATATTGCCCAGGATTATATTCCTCCATCTCTCAGACAAATTGCAGAAGGTGATTCTTTGAAATATGATGTAAGAGTTTATACTTACGAGGGAAATATTTTAGGTCTTGCCGTCCGATACTATAGGGGGCAGACGACAAATTTTCGCACAGTAAATGGTGGTTTTGCTCCGGTTTATATTTTAAGTTAAATGTTTATTTTAGGAGAGAATAATTTAATACTCAAAACAACTTGACTCTATATTCATAATTATTAATCTGGAACCACGTACTGGAAGCTAATAATATGAATGGTAAGTATAATATTGCCTTTATTGATGATCACTCTATTTTGCTTCTGGGTATACAGACAGTCCTTAAAAAATATTCTTTTTTTCAGAATATCACTTTTTTCACCAGTTATCAAGAATTAAAGGGATATTTAACAATCCATTCGATTGATCTGCTGGTAACCGACATTACTATGCCGGATAAAAATGGTTTCTACATTATCGATGAAATAAAAACTAAATTACCGGATGTGAAGATCGCAGTTTTTACGCAGCATGAAGGAGAAGCTTACTTTAAAGATGCCTATAAGCTTGGCATCAATGCGTATATACTCAAAACGGAACCGAATGCTTTTCTTCCCGAAATTTTTCTTCGAGTGATGAACGGTGAATTTTATGTTTCTCCCGAAATAAATAAGTATTTGCGTTTTACCCAAAATACTGAATGTTTAAATCCGGTAGAGCATGAAATTATAAATTTACTTACTCAGGGTAAGTCACTAAAAGAAATTGGAAATACATTAAATCTTTCAGGAAAAGTTATAGAATACAGGTTGAAGAAAATCAGGAAAATGTTTGATTCGAAAACTACCGCCGAGTTGGTTTTTAAAATGAAGAATAAATACTTTATGTAAAAGGATCAATCTGTTTTAAGTATTGTCCTTGTATACTCTCCGAGCTTTTTTTCTGATTCTTTTCTTTCCAGGTAATAAACTTTCTCTTTACTTGGAAAGTATTGAGATAGAAATTCTTGATTTTTTATAATCTGTTCTGAAGAACCAATAAAAAGAACAGGTTTAGCGGAATATAAGAAATCCGATGTTAATTTTTGCAGTAATGGTTTTAATATATTTTCCGGATAATCCAAATAAATTAGGATTACTTTAAATTCTATCTCTTCTAAGGTTTTATATGAAGCTTCTATATTATTTACATAGATGGGTAATAGTTTATCTTCTCTTAGACTTCTTAACATTTTTTCCTGTATCGATACTCCTATGATTAGAACAGTATTACGATTGCTCGGAATATTTATAGTAAAGCTACTTCCCAGTCCTTCAATAGATTCAACCTCTATCTTTCCTGCGTGTAAGGCAATCAATTCCTGGCAGAGATTTAGACCAACACCAAATCCCTTTTCTCCCTTCGTTCCTTCTTTGACCAGAACTTGTTTGGTGAATAAGGAGTTTAGAACCTTTGGATGGATTCCAAGGCCTGAGTCTTTAACTATTACTTTTTGGTATATCTCATCTTCCGCATATTCTAACCAGATTTCTCCGTTCTTATGGGAGTATTTTATTGCATTCATAATTAGATTTCGTAATATTTCCATGAAGATGGCTTCATCTACCGTTAAAAGAATGTTTTCTTCAATATCAGCTTGAATAGATAGATTTTTTTTTAAAGATTCAAAGGAAAAATGCTCAATTACTCTTTCACATACTTCATTTAGTTCAATATCCTTATATTCTATTTTATGATAATCTGTCTGAAAGCGACTTAGATTTAGTAAATGTTTTATCATAGATAGGGAGTTAATGATAATTCTCTTGGCAGTAATTAAGGAATCTTTAATCTCCTTAGAAACTCCTGTTTCTGTATTTAATAGAAATTCATGTATATTTAAAATCACGGTTAGGGGGGAGCGTAAGTCATGAGATACAAGTGCAATAAACCTATCTTTCCAGGCATTTTCATCTTCGGCTTTTTGCTTTTCCTGTTTGTATTGAAGAGTTCTCTTTTCTACCAGGTACTCGAGTTCTTCATTTATTTTTTGTAATTTATCGGAAAGGAGCTCAACATTATGAAATGCCATAGAAAAATGTCGGGATAGGAGTATGGATTGGGCAATAATAAATAAAAAAATAGCATAACTAAATATGAGAGGTGTATGAATGATCTCATAGATGGACAGAACATCATTTACAATACTGCCAATGATAAGAAAATTTGGTACTAAAAGTAATTTTGAAGTATTTCTTTTTATGCTAATTTTGAATATTCCCCAAAAAGCATATAAAGCTGAAAAAACAACCAGGTAACGGAGTTTTCTTTCTATGCTTGAACCGATTTCTGTAGGGCTGAATAGTATAAATGTATAGGAAAGAATAAAAATTCCCCAGGTAATTTGTATTACTCTATTTGAAAAAGTATTTATAAATAGATTATTTAGAAAGGTTAAATATAAGGGTATCATAATGCAATATATAGAAAGTAAGATATAAGTCAGTTTATGAGGAAGCTCAGGTAATAAGTAATAAATAAAAACTTCGTTTACCGATATATTATAAATGGAAATTGTGATACAGAACAATCCAAAAATTAAAGCTACCTTATCTTTTTTTCTATACCAGTAGAGGGAAAGGTGATATAGACCCATGATAATTATAGAACCTAAGAGAAAAGAGTCCAAGGCCTGCTTTCGTTTGGAAAAGAAATGAAGTTTAGAAGCTGTGCCCAGTTCCGGACTGTACCAGAAGGCTCCATCTGCGTGATAGAAGTTGGATATATGGATAAGTAAAATAGTTTCTGTATGTTCAACTTTAAAATATACATTTGCAGTTCTACGGGTAGGATTCATAGATTGTTTACTCTTTCCTACTTTACCTAATTCTTCTATTACTTCTTTATTAATGAATATCTTATAGGCGGAACCTCCTGTTGTTTTGAAGCGAATTCCCATCATTTTTCCCAACATATATTCCGGGAAAATAAATTTGATTCTGTAGCTGGCGTAACCTGTTCCGCTTAAATTCTTACCCTGAATGTATTGGTCAAGCCAACGATTCCCGGGCTTGAGATAAGCTGTTCTTTTCTTTTTTAACTCTTCTTCGGGTTCCCCGGACTCTATAAACTCTTCCCAATAAAACTCCCAGTCTCCATCTAAGCTAAGTAAAGTATTCTGAGTAAAATCCCATTTGGATAGATCTAAGACTCCTGCTGAAATTTTAGGTGAATTCACTTTCGCACATTGGGAAAGCAGAGTAATCATTATGAATAGAAGATATTTCAGCATAGTGCTTTTGTATTTTATTCGAAATATAAGTATAGTCTTTTTAAGTATATCCATCAATATTTATAAACTCTACAAGTAAAGCCTGTTTTATCCGATGATACGCTTTTAAAAAGCCTATCACCGGATAAAATTTAGCTTATTTGATTTGTCTTATCTTATCACCATTAGAATCAGTAACGTAGAGGTTTGTTCCTATTCAATTTTTCTTATTTTGTTACTACTATAGTCAGCGACATAAAGCTTTGTGCCGTCTGTTGTGATTCCGACCGGATCATAAAAAGCAGCTGCCGTTCCTGTTCCATCTGTACTTGCCCCCGTTCCGCTACCAGCCAGGGTTGTGACAACTCCACTGGAGATAACTATCTTACGTATCTTGTGATTGCCGCTATCAGCCACATAAAGGTTTGTTCCATCCATCGTTATTCCGGCTGGATTTTTAAAAGAAGCTGCAGTTCCTGTTGCATCTGTACTACCGATAGTTCCACTACCGGCTAAGGTTGTTACAACTCCACTGGCTATGACTATCTTACGTATCTTGTGAGCACCATAATCTGTAACATAAAGGTTAACTCCGTCTGTTGTTACTCCATTTGGCTGGTTAAAGGAAGCTGCGGTTCCGGTTGCATCTGTACTACCGGCAGTTCCACTACCGGCCAGGGTCGTGACAACTCCACTGGAGATAACTATCTTACGTATTTTGCGACTACCAAAATCAGCCACATAAAGGTTAGCACCATCTGTTGCTATACCGACCGGACTATTAAAGGAAGCTGCAGTTCCCGTTCCGTCTGTACTACCGGCAGTTCCGCTACCGGCCAGGGTTGTTACAACTCCACTGTCTATTACTACCTTACGTATCTTGTTACCTCCCGCATCTGTTACATAAAGATTCGTTCCATCCGTTGTTATTCTGATTGGGCCATTAAAAGAAGCAGCAGTTCCCGTTCCATCTGTACTGGCAGCCGTTCCACTACCGGCTAAAGTTGTTACAACTCCACTGGCAATGACTATCTTACGTATCTTATTACTATTTTGATCCGGAACGTAAAGGTTTGTTCCATCTGTTGCTATACCGGCTGGCCTGCTAAAGGCTGCTGCAGTTCCTGTTCCGTCTGTACTGGCGGTGGCGCCACTTCCGGCTAAGGTTGTTACTGAAGCGCTTAAGGTCAAGGCTGTACAGGCTGTATCATATATACAACGGCAGTTGATTCCTACATTGCTTACATCAGCACTGGCCGTTCCGCTTCCATTGTTTACTGCACAGAAAAAACCTACCGGTTGCGTTTTTACTGTCACAGCGTAAGCACCGCTTACTTTGCTGGTAAAGCTAAATGTAGTGGCATTGGCAGCCACTGTCAGGTCATCCGCCGAGTTGTTTTGTAGTACAAGTCCGTTTATAGTTAGCCCGGTAATATTTCCACCGATGGTATAGGCATTCATGCAGCTTACACTTACATTACTCACATCAGCACTGGCTGTTCCACTACCACTACTTACAGTGCAAGTTTGTCCGGTTGGTTGCGTTTTTACTGTCACCGCGTAAGCACCGCTTACTTTGGTAGTAAAGCTAAATGTGCTAGCGTTGGCTGCTACTGTAAGGTCATCTGCACCGTTGTTTTGTAGTACAAGACCGGTTGCAGTTAGACTGGTGATTGTGCCACCGATTGTATAGGTGTTAGTCGTACATATTATACTTACATTACTCACATCAGCACTGGCTGTTCCGCTACCACTACTTACAGTGCAAGTTTGTCCGGTTGGTTGCGTTTTTACTGTCACCGCGTAAGCACCGCTTACTTTGGTAGTAAAGCTAAATGTGCTAGCGTTGGCTGCTACTGTAAGGTCATCTGCACCGTTGTTTTGTAGTACAAGACCGGTTGCAGTTAGACTGGTGATTGTGCCACCGATGCTATAAGTAGCTTCTGTGCCGGTTCCCGTTCCTGTAGCTGTTCCTGTTCCTGTAGCTGTGCCGGTTCCGGTGCCGGTTCCGGTGCCGGTATCCGTATTTGTTCCTGAGGTTTGTGGTTGGGAAGCTAATACCGCAACACCCAATAAAAATATGTTGTCATCCTTATCTTTCTTACAATTTACACTGAACCAGAAAAGACCGAGTATCAGTAGAGTTTTAAATATGAGTTTCATCTTTTGTTTATTCTCCTAACACCTATTGACGGGTTCAGGAATAGGCGGTTTTCAGGGAATACCCTGAAAAAGAAATTTCTTGACTGAAAAATTATAGTTTTTGGAAAAAAATTCAAAAAAGGGAAGCTAAAATCTTTCTTTACAACTCATCCCGCTTCTTATACAATTGGATCGTGATAATCGCAATTCCACTGGAACAGAGCCGTTGATTTATACAATCGGTTTTTCCGGCATTTAGCGGTAGGCCAGGTTTATGATATCTATAAGAATAATGAAGGAAGGGAATAATTTTGGCAATAGATTCTTCTAAAAATAGCAATGTAAGAAATATGATTATATTTTTTTCAGTTGCGTTGATTATGCTTTTTTTCGCGTCTAAAGTAAAAGAGTTTTTTGGATACGGAATAATCTACCTCTGGGAAGATAGTATTTTCTATTACATAAGTTTACTCTTGTTTTTTGCAGGCGGTTCCTTTGCTTTTACAAAAGTTGATAATAAAGAAATAGGTGTAGTTTTATTTACAATTTTCTATATTCCATTTGTTTTATTTGCCCATGTACTCATTACAATTATTCTTTTTAAAATGAATATAGAGTTGTTTTTTTTATCAATAGTTTTTATTAGCTTTTGGACATTTGCTACAAATTATTTAGTGAAAAATTTTTTTCCGGAAAATTTGGTTTCAGAGATTATGACAGGTATTCTTTATGTTTTTATAATTACTGTAGTCTTTTTTAGGATTGTTCCTCAAGGTAGATCTTATGCAAGTGCTATGATTGAGAAATATAGATTTGTCACTAAAGGAGAAATCATAAAAAAAGAAAAAGGTAGTAACCGAGATTTTCTTATCACTTACCGATATACTGAGAAAAATGGTAAGGAGCTAGAATGTACAAATAGTGAAAGTATTTTTAATAGCAATATAAAATCTTTAGAAAAAGGAGACTTAGTTTGGATTCAGTATGCAACAAAGTATCCAGAATATTGTGCTTTCCAAAAAAAAATACTACGGATAGAAAATTAAATATTTAGCTTTTTTCGCAGGGAGTCGTTTGCTGCAAACTCTTCATTGTTTTCTGATACATATCTTTTTGTTTTGGGAATTGTAGAAAAAAATCCCATCATTAGAATTAATGATATTACTAATATTTTGATGATACTATTTTTCTTGTCCGTAGATTTTTGCTTCTGAGAGAATGGGTTTCTTCACGAAAACATGCCGGGGAGATACAATGAAGAAGAAATGAAGTAGCCGGGTTTTAGGGATAACCTGAAAGAATGTAAATATAAAAAACGACCCCTCTGCCTTACAGGATAGGAATTTAGCGGTAAGGTAGAGAGGCGGTAAAAGAGAGATAATCCCGAGGATAATATACTATATCATCCTCGCACAAATTTATTTTACTGTTTTAGTTTATTGGTTAGAAACGCATCCGTTGTTCCGCTTAGAGTATTACCGTCGAGACCGCCTTGAGTGTATCCGCCTGTATAAACACTGCTACCGTCAGAAGTAACAGCGATTCCGTTTGCCTGGGTATTGGCAGAAGCCACTCCCATTTGCTTTATCCATTGTTTTATTCCGCTGCTATTGTATTTGGCAACAAAGGCATCACCTGTACCTGTCAGGCTATTTCCATCCAGACCCCCGGTTGTATTTCCGCTGATATAGATATTGCCACTGGAATCTGTAGCTGCTCTCATACCGTAAGTGTCTTTTGTGGCTACACCAAATAGTTTTGTCCACTGTTTGGTTCCACTACTATCATACTTGATGATAAAAGCGTCTCTTGTTCCAATATGGGTATTCCCGTCCAGATCGCCACCTTCGGTATATCCTGTTACATAGACATTGCTACTGGAATCTACCGAAACATCTCTACCATTAATCGTCGCCATTGTAATCCCCATTTGTTTGGTCCATTGCCGGGTTCCGCTACTATTGTATTTGGTAACGAAAACATCCATTGTTCCTGTTAGAGTTTCTCCGTCCAGAGTACCGTCGCTAGTTCCTGTCACATACACATTTCCACCGGAATCAGCAGAAATTCCAAATGGACCGATATTTTTTGCGGCTACACCGAATAGTTTTGTCCATTGTTTGGTTCCACTGCTATCGTATTTAATGATAAAGCCATCCTGATTACCATTCAAAGTTTGGCTATCCAGGGCACCACCAGTTTCTCCTGTTACATATATATTACCGCTGGAATCAATAGTCAGGCTTTGCCCCTGAGTATTTTTTGTAGCTACCCCCATCTGCTTTGTCCATTGTTTGGTTCCACTACTGTCATACTTAATGACAAATACATCCCTTATTCCCGTCTGGGTGTTTCCGTCCAGAGCACCGGTTGTATTTCCGGTTACATATACATTTCCGGTACTATCAGTGGCTATTCCAGTTCCTGCGGTAAATTGCGATACAGATCCCATAAGCTTAGTCCATTGTTTGGTTCCACTACTGTCATATTTAATAACAAATACATCCTGTGAACCCGTCAGGGTATTTCCATCCAGGGCACCACTTGTATTTCCTGTCATATAAATATTACCATTGGAGTCTAAGGTAATTCTAGCTCCGGTAGTAAACTTTGAAGCTACTCCTATTTGTTTTGTCCACGAAGAAGACGCACAGGTAATACTTACATTACTTACATCTGCTGTAGCAGTTCCGCTACCATTGCTTACTGTGCATATCAGACCCGAGGGTTGCGTTTTTACTGTGACAGAGTATGCACCGCTTACTTTTGTAGCAAAGCTAAATGTAGTGGCATTGGCAGCCACTGTCAGGTCATCCGCCGAATTATTCTGCAAAACAAGTCCACTGGCTGTAAGTCCGGAAATCGTTCCGCTAATTGCATAGCTTGCTGTTGTTGTTCCGGTTCCCGTTCCTGTTCCACCTGAACCACTGGCATTCACTACAATAGTGAAAGTAAATGTTGCACTTGTACTATCCGGCTTTGTCTGTGTGACTGTATACTGTGTACTGGCCACTGTGACTGTTGGTGTGCCGCTGATAACACCGGTATTTCCATCCAGATCTAAACCGGTGGGTAATGCGGGACTCACTGTATACTTGGAACCATCTATATGACTCGGCGGGTTCAGTTTTACAGCAGTACCTGCTGTCAGGGTAATGGAACTTCCGTTGTTATATGTAGATTCGCTTACAGTAGACTGCTGGGATTGATATAAACCAAATAACCACCAGGGTGTCTCTTTTTCGCAGGATTGAGTGTCTACACCTGCCTTGCATTTGTAAAGGGCTTCCAGTTCGTTACTGGGCCTGGTAGGCACATCTTTTAAACAACCTGCAAATACCAGAATACTGAATAAAAATCCAATATGAATTCTTTTTAACTCCATACTATTTCTCTCCTAAAACCTATTGACGGGTTCAGGAAGAAGCGGTTTTCAGGGAATACCCTGAAAAAGAAATTTCTTGACTAAAAAATTTACAGTTTTTCAAAAAAAATGCAAAAAAAGGCTTCATCATCGCGAAGAAGCTTCCAACAACATCCAAAAGAAAAGCTATTTCATAAGCTTGCCATCTAACAGCAGGGAGAGGAATATACATCTCATCAGGGCAAAATATCCTGTTATTTTTTAAGCCTGAAGGATTCCAAAAAAATTCCTGGTCGCTTTCTTATCAGCTCCTAAAGCAAAATTAAAATTTTCGCAATAATATATCTGTATGAATTTGATTGTATTTTTAGTTTTGGTTTGTGAAAATTCGTATTGGAATAAATTATGAACAAATAGAATACTAAAATGCAATTTTTAATTAAATTAAATAAAAGGAGTTTAAATGAAAAACTGGAAATCCAATAGAACCATTGCAATCATTGTAGGAATTCTTATACTTGTTGCATACAGCATGCTTACCTATGACATTTCTAAAAATATAGAATTAGGAGCTATTGCGGATATCTTAAGTGGTTTGGCTGTAATTTTAATTTCCTTGCTGATGTATCCTTTATTTAAAAAAGAAAATAAGCAAATCATTAATATATTGTATGTGACTTTAAGATGTATTGAAGGATTATTAATGATTATCACTGGAATATTCCTATTAGTACCGACATTCATTCATTACAGACCTTTCATTTATCAATATATCCATATTTACTTTTTCATTTTTGGAGCTCTATTCTTTTATTTCTTACTCTACACTTCAGAAATGTTACCCAAATTTATTTCTATTTGGGGAACCGTAGCTACAATTATACTTTTTATGGTTACAATAATTAAACTATTTGGGATAGAAAATCAAGTTTTAAATATATCTTTAGCTCCTATGATTTTGAATGAACTATTTTTAGCCTTTTGGTTAATTACTAAGGGATTTAATAAACATCAAGAAGTATGAAACTAAACAGAACAAAGATATATCTCAGATACTTTGCGAAACAGAGACTATGCGGTTTAATCTAAACAAGGATGGAAGGATTCTCATACACCAGGATGTTAAATGATTATTTGAAAAATTAAAATGTAGGAAAGAATAAATGAAAAAGTAAGTCTTTTAATTATATTATTATCAATTACAATAAAGGGAGAATGATAGTATGTCTGAAAACAGTAATGAAATAAAATTAGCCGTGTTAATTGATGCGGAGAATGTTCCTTATAGTAATATTAAAGGAATTCTCGATGAAATAACCAAATATGGAACTCCAACAATAAAAAGAATATATGCTGATTGGACTAAACCAAATGTTTCTGGCTGGAAAAATGTAATGCTTACAAATGCGATAATTCCAATTCAACAATATAGTTATACTTCAGGGAAGAACTCCTCAGATTCTGCAATGATTATTGATGCTATGGATATTTTATATTCTGAAAAAGTGCAAGGATTTTGTATTCTTTCAAGTGATAGTGATTTTACACGACTTGTAACAAGACTAAGAGAGTCCGGGATGAAGGTATACGGATTTGGAGAGAAGAAAACTCCACAAGCTTTTATTGTTGCTTGTGATAAATTTACTTATATTGAGATCATCCACAGTAATCTTGATGGAAATAGTAAAGTAGCAGCTCCGGAGAAATCTCATGAGTTTGAAAAGATTAATGAAGAAATACTTAACTTAATTTTTTCAACCGTGGAGGATTTGGCTGATGATTATGGTTGGTCATTCCTGGGTGATATTGGCAATCAGCTTACTAAGAAAAGACCGGATTTTGATCCGAGAAACTTTGGTTTTGATAAGCTAACTCCTTTAATAAAGAGTTTACCTCAATTTGAAGTTGAAGAGAGAAAAACCAATAATAAAAGTGTTAAACACGTTTTTGTCAGGAAAAGAATTGCATGATTTTATGGTTTTCAATTTTATTTTCTAAAATAATATATTCATGTATAAGTTATTATATTAAATAAAAAAAGTATTATTTTATAAATTATAAAACAATGTATTTGGAGGTTAATATGAAAACAATGACATGTAAACAATTAGGCGGAGCATGTGATAAAATATTTCAGGCAAACTCTTTTGAAGAGATTGCAGAGATGAGCAAAAATCATGGTGCAGAGATGTTTCAAAAAGGTGATGAAGCTCATCTAAAAGCTATGGCTGAAATGAAAAAACTTATGCAGGTTCCTGAAAAAATGCAGGAGTGGTTTGAAAATAGAAGAAAAGAATTTGAAGCATTACCTGAAAACGAATAGAATAAGCTGAGTTTATGCTGCTTATAAGATGTTCTTTCTTGTGCTGCTTTGAAAAATTGAAGTAGCACGCTTTTGAAGGTAGGTTTAGGAAAGAGGTGGTATCGGGATGACTGGACACGACGAAGTGTTTATGTCCCAAAAATAAGATAAGGAAATTTATTTACAAGATTTTTCATGTAATTATATGATTTGCATGAAAAAAATAGAACTAAACAACCTTCCCGAATTAGGTAATTATAAACAGGATAGCAATAATCGGCTATTCCTGAGATACTTATCTGAGAATAATATTTCGGAGATAACTCCTATAGCGGTCAGACAATATTTTGAATATAAGAAACCTTTACATAAGGTTAAATATATCAAAAATCTGAAAACATCTCTACTTTCAGCTATTCGCTTACAGCTTATAAACGAAAACAGGATTACGGAAATACTAGCATGGGAAACACTGTTCAAGCATATAAAGCTGAAAGCTTCACAGACTGAGGTTTCTAAATATCAATTAGTCACAGATGAGCAATTTAATTTTCTTATAAGAAAGCTTATAAAAAAAGGAAATTACTTAACTGCGTTACTTGCAATCAACCTTAGATTTTTACCCATACGACCTGGTGAACTTGTAAAAATCAAACTTTCGGATTGTGTAAAAATTAAAGAAACTAGTAACAACAAAGAAAGTTTAGAATTTTATAAAGTAGAAGTCTACTCAAAGAAAAATGGATCTAAAAGATTCATAATAATGCCGGTCGAATTATATCAAATCAATAGGCAATACTTTAACGGTAAAGAGTTTTTATTTGAGTCGCCAATTCGGAAAAAATCTGGAGATCGTAAAGGCTATTCAGTCAGATGGATAGAAACGAATATTTCAAATGCCTGTAGTTTTATCTTAGGGAAACAGTTTTATCCCTATCTATTCCGTCATACCTGGGCAACTGCTTATTACAACAAAACTTTAGATACAGTAAATGGTGCAAAGTTATTAGGAAATTCTCCTGATACATTCTCAAAGGTTTATACGCACACAGATATTGATGCAAAGCAAGCCCTTTCAATTAACCCATCAGAAGCATTAGTTTTATTAGCTAAAGTAATTATAGGAGAAAGGAGAAATGGAACAATGTAAAGAATGTAATAGCGTGGGTGAACTTTATCAATATAATAAATGCAAAAGCTGTTTATTGAAAGAGTTCAAAGAAAAGTTTTTACCTCTTCTAATTTTATTAGATGAAGTGAGAAAAAACAAGGTAGTTTTAACAGCCTAAACTGCAAAACCACCGGAATGTAAAAAATAAAATCTCGTTTAACAGCATTCCGGTAATTGCGAAGAAGGTCAAGAAAAACTTAAAAATTTTTAAAATTTTGACAAAGGAAAAATAAATGCAATTATCGAATTTTGGTAATTTAGAAGGTAAGGAATTAGCTTTTTTAAAGATTGATTATCTTTACTGGGACTTTTTACGCAGTACTTATAATATAGAAGAACCTTTTCTATACTCAGTATTTCTCGCTTTTTTTAGTTACTGGTATGAGCATAATTCAAGAAAAATTATATCACTAAAGAAACTGCATGAAAAAGCAAAGCTTTACATTAACCTTAAAGAATTAAATTTTAACGGTATTATTGATTATAAGAAAGCTGATTTATTAAATATCGATAAATACAGAAAAGAAGAAAACTGGAAGTTGTTAAACTTAGAGCATTCAAATCAATACGCTTATGAATTTAAAAAAATGTCTCATCTAAAAATTGATGAGATAATGCAAGGGACGGGAAATGTATTTAAAAAGTCAAAAATTTATCTGCACTTAGAAGAATTAAAAAACTTAGGTTTCTTAAAAGTATATTCAAATCTAATAAAAGATTCTACTAAGAATTCTTACTTATACAACCCTGAACCATACACTAAATATATTTTTGAGAGATCGGGTATGAAGTTTGATTTAGAATCAAATTTAGATGAAAAGGAATTTGTTGAAAGGTTAGAATTAAAAGGTTATACAATAATTCCTCCGGAACAAAAAGATACCCCTGCCGGAGCAGCCAGTATAGCAGAAGTAAGCGAAGAGGTTAAAGAACTCTGGAATAGAACCTGCAATACTATCCTTGAATCAAAAGAAAGCACACCCCTAAAGACTATTACCGCTATAGCAAAAGATAAATGTAGTATAGTTAAATATGAAAACTCCGTTTTGTTTATAACTATAGATAAACCTTTTTACAAGGCAATTAACGGTCCGGCAGGAACTAAGATAAAAGAGACATTTAAGAGTTTAACAAATAATGAATGCAGTCTGGAAATAATCAAAAAGGACAAATGAGATGGGGATTAAGCAAGTAGATGTAAGAAAAGTATGGAACGATAAAGAGCTGGTTAATAAACTCAATGGCTTACATGCAAGTGTAACAAAAGATAAAATGTATATTGGGAAAATTTTACTAGAGATAAAGGAGAGTTTAGAACACGGAAAATTTATAGAATGGATTGAGAATAGTGGCTTGAATTTCGGAATTCGCCAGGCTCAAAGATATATAAAATTTGTAAATGAACCGGAATTGGAAAGTAGAAAAGAAGCTAAAAAAGAAGAATTTAAAGTCGGGAAAGTTCTTTTGAAAAGAGTTTTAACAGGTGAGAAACTTAACAAAGCGGAAAAAACTCAGCTTATAAAATTTATAAAAATTGAACGTGAACGAATTACAGAATCACAAGCAAAAATGTCAGCAAAACTATTAGATTTAAGTTTAGCGGAGGATAAACTATGAAAATAAATCCGAATGATAAGACCCCTGACTGGCCTTTCACAAGTGACCAAACCGGAAGGACAGGCAGGGGAATGTTAAGTAAAACCCAAAGGAGATACCTATGAGTCTTAAAATAATTATGCAGACTGGCAGTAGAAGTCAAGTAGTAAAAATATTATTTACTTCACTGCTTTTATTCCATGCTTTTCCTGCATTTGCTGAGATATGCCATGAAGGAAAGTTAGCACTTTGCCCTGATCCGGTAAATGGAACACCTGTACTTTGCTGCAAAAGTAAAAGTTCAGTTGAACTTTTAATTCCAGTTCCGGAGCAGAAAAGGAATAAGATTCAAGCACCTGATGTTCCTTTTATCTCTATGTTTGAGTTTGCTGTATTACTCTTTATTGTAATCGCAACCTGTACTGTAGTTTATCTGCATTATGAAAACAAACCAGAGATAGTGAATGAATATTATATCCTTTCGAAGCATCCACAGACTTTTCCGGTATATGGATACAGAGTAAATAGCCATCAGGACAAATCAGTGCAGGAGAAAGACATTACTCCCCGCACTCTTTTAATAGAAGAAAAGGAAACTATAAAGGAGACAGAAGGATGAGAAAGAGGAATAAAAAGCAGAACCATCATGAGCAAAGACCAACTCAAGGAAATGGAAATTCAACAGCAACCATTGAGAAGCCAAAGACAAATGAGGATAAAAAAAAGACAGCAGAAGAACGCTTAAAAAATTTAGCAGAACGGGTAAAGATTTCTGCTATATATGAAGAAGCCGAGGACAAGGTAAATTTAAAGCGTGATTTAAGGAATGCCAGACTTCAGGGACTTCTTGAAATAGATGAAGATCCGCAGCTCACAGAACTTGAGAAACAGGCAAAAAAGCAAAAGCTTTTGAAAGAACTCGATGACCTTGAAGCAAAGCGAGTGATAGCAGCGAGGAAGAATAAACGGAAAATTGCCAAAGCAAAGAAACTTTCATGGTTTGAAATAATCGGAGATAAGTTCGAGTTTTTCAAAGACCAGATCAGGAAAAACTTTATGTTTACTATAGTTCTGGTTGTTGCTTTATCAATATCTATTGCTTTGCATCAGGGAGTATTCACACATCTGGCTAATAAGATGAATCTTGGAAATGGATTCTGGATTGGGCTTGGCTTAGCTACTTTGATGGAATCAACAGCAATCCTGATGTATTTGAATTTCATGAAAAAGACCAGCTTTGTGATTCATCTGATGACACTTGCAGTTATAGCCATATCAGGAATAGAGCAATATCTGAATTCTGATAATGGGAACTATAACGCAGTCATGAGAGCTTTGATTGGTTTAATTCCATACGTTGGAGCCATAGCTGTATCGATAAAATTACAAATCGACTATCTTGAAAAGTATAAAGTTAAGTGGCATGTTCTTCCGGGTAAACGGAAAAAACAATTGATAAAGGTGTTTAGCGATGCAAAGAAACAGTTACCTAAGCTGCAAGAACAACATGATAGGTATCAAATAGAGATTGCCAAATTAAAACCCGTCAATAAAGAAATCAGAAATCGGCATAGATTGCTACTGCTCGATGCTTTCCGAAAAGCCGGTTTACCGGAAAAGTTTTTATCAGGGGATATAAAGCTAAATCAATTATCTGAGAAGGAAATTGAGACAGTAAAAATAATTAAAAAAGAAATCCCTCTGGAAACAAGAAAACCTGAAGAAGCCATTCAGCCAAGGAAGATTTTAAACTTCAGAGAACTTTCTAATTTTTATAAATTAGATGAGCAGTCATTAAAGCAACAGGCCTCAAAGTTTGGGATCTTAAATAACCTTATATTCGCAGAGTTACCTAAAAAAACGAAAAGGAATAACAGAAAGAAAAAACAAACCGGATAATAAAATACCTGCGTATATATGTGCTTTCTCTCCATACACATGCCTGGATTGGTGCTTAGAAGCCTGCCTGGATCTGTGCATGTGTAGGAGAGAACTGAAAATTGTTAGCTCGATTCCGGAAATTTTAATCACACAGGAGGATTTTTAACTGAAATGGCAACTAAGGAACTCAGAAAGCAGGAATATAAATCGAAGAACTTCTTCAGTGATAAGGCAGCTATAATATTAACTTATTCAAAAACTCTGTCTATTATTCGTTTCAAACGCAGGTGCAGAGCCATAACCGAAAAAGAGAAAAACAAGTTTATGCAGAGGCTTTCAAAAAATAAGACAGAAGAGAATTACAGAATCATTCAATCCAGACTTAAAAAATACACAGAAGGAAGAATACTGAGTAAGAAGTTTATAGTAATGGATTTTATACTTACAAGCGGAATTCTTCAAATTTCATTTCTGTCTTATAGCTTTGTGTATCTTCTCATGCAATACTGGAAGGAAGTTATTTTAACAGGGAGTTTAGAGGATGCTTTATATAATTGTATCGATAGCATTATTCTTATATATTCTATATTATTTATATAGGTATTCAAAGAAGAAAGAGAAAGAATATGAATATGGAAGATACTCCTTTAAATCCAATCTAAGCGAGAAAGACAGGGAAATACGAAAAGCCAGGGCAAAAGAAATACAGGAAACAAGAAGAGAAAAACAGAGATAAGAGAACTCTTAAAAGCAGTTATAGGTTTAAATAAAAATAATATATAAGAGTCATAGAACATGGAGGAAAACATGGATCGTAACTTACTAAAATTGGAAATATCGAAAGTCATAGTGGATTTGGATCTTTCTATGCTTAAAGAAAATCCTTATAATTTTTTCGATAGTCTGTCTGTCAAAGATCCGGATAAGTATGAATCTTTAAAGGAAGATATAAGCATCAATGGAATCATAAATCCCCTGGTGTTTAAGTTTCGGGAAGGCGTAAACTATATCATACAGGGACACGACCGCTATCGAATTGCAAAAGAACTTGGCTTTGAAAAAGTTCCCTGCCGGGAAGTTATTTCAGAGATTAGCCTGGATGAAGAGATGGCGATTTTAAACGGAGATAACCTGAACCGAAAGACTCCTTCACCGGATGAGAGAAAAGAAATGTATGCAAAGATACTCGGAAGCGATATGTTCTCAAAAAAGAAAAGGGGAGTAAATAAAGCAAAATACTTATCCAGTGTTACATTTATAAAAGAAGGAACTATAAAACGAGATCTGGCTGAGATGGCAAAAGCAGCCTGTAACGGAAAAGTGAAAAGTTCAAGTGAACTTACAGAAAATACAGATTCACAAAAAAAAGAATTAGAGATTATCGAAAATGTAACCAGGCTAGAGCCTGTGCCTTCTGAAGAAAAAATAGATGAACCTCTGAAAAAAGAAGAATGCGACATGGATGTCGTATTTGAAAAAATACCCGGAAAGGATATAAAAGTAATCTGCGATGCTTTAGGATATGATATTAAAAAAGATAAGGAATTGATAGAGGATTTTTATACATATTATAGAGGAAAGAAATATATACACGAGATAGAAATCAAATATTTCTATCAGGAAAGATTTAACAAAAAAATGGAGATAATCACAGAGAATGCTCTGTATTGCGAGGATGTTCCCATTTCTAAATATGATTTTAAAGATCCGGAAAAGCACTGGTACGGAGATCATAAGTTTTTAGAATACCTGAAATGTGAAATCAAGATGGATGAGGTTGTTAGCATTAAGAAAGACAATAAAATCGTTTTTTCTCAGTATGAGGAAAATAATGGATACTATATTAATCAGAATGGAATCGTAATTAATCCGTCTATAGTATACGAAAGTAAAGGATATATGCTGGAAAAAGCTAATTTCAAAAATGGAGAAATCGCTTATTCCTGTAGATATTATTCGACGACAATTTCATCTCCAAATCCGATGATGTATGTTGATAGGAGTAAAGATGTAATGTTAGCCTTGCAGCTAGGCTTTAAGAATATCCTACCTGAGATATATAAGAAAACGTATATAACTAAAAAAGACAAAGTACTGCAATTAATCAAGTTTTTGAAATCAGAAGCAGGGTTTGAAAAGGAAATGCCGGATCGTTTTTTTCTGAAGCTACTCGTAACCGGCAGTGTAAAGGATGCGTATGATGAAATTCTACTGGAGAAAGAAAAGGAAGAGAAAGTTTTAAAAAAGCAATTAAACAGTCTGAGCAAAGAGTTTAAATCCGTGTATGGATATTACAGCAATGTTGATTCACTGGAGCTTTTTGGAACATAGAAAAATAATACAATTATCTATAAATAAGTTTCTTGAACAATGTTTTATTCTATGGTAAGACATTGTTCAATGCGTATCCGCTTGAGTAAAAAACCCTTACATTCTTTTAAAGAGACTGTTGGAAAAATAGTAGAATTAAGCGATAAGTATTGGACTGATCTTTTACTTCCTAATAAATTAAAGATAAATTTTAAAGAACTATCTCCGCAGGAATTATTTAATACAATCCAATCCATTCCCTACGAAAAAGACCCGGAAGGGATCGAACATGTATCTCGACCTAAAATACTCCTTGAGTTTGCCGGTCAGGGGATACCGTTTGATTGTGATGACAGAACGGTTATTGTGCTTTCTTATTTTAAACTTAAAAATCATCAGCTATCAGGTGACACCAAAAAACCTTTTCAAACTAAAATCAGAGTAACCGGCAGAAATGACAGGCCGCATCATGTATTTGCTTCTTACAGAATTCCTAACATTACCGATTGGATAGCACTTGATCCTACTTATCCAAGAAATGTTTATGGACTTGAACTCTTCAAACCGGGCTATGAATATGAAAGACTGGTTTGAACTTATATTTTCTTTAAATTTTATAGCATTCAAGAATCCGGAAAAGTCTAAAATAAGTAAATATTAATCAGGCTTCTAATTGGAGAATTTAAAAATGGATGAATTAGATGAATTTTTATATGAAGGGATAAGACAAAAAAGAGAATGCCAGAGGCTTTTACTTTCAGAATTTGAGGGTGACTTACTTAAATATATGAGACATGCTATGGAACACCAGTTTGATGATGATTCCGAATCCAGAAATGAAGAATATACAGTAACAGAATATGAACCCGGAGAAGAAGAATTAAAAGAGTTTCGTGAATTCATAAAGAAATTAGAGTCTGAAGAAATAGATCTTGGAATCGGAGAAAATGAGTCTAAGAAACTTCGTGAATTCATACAGCAATGTAAAGCTGAAAATCCAGATCTTGAAAGAGAGCTTTTTTATGGGTGACAATATCGAAGAAGAAAAAGATTCTTTATAACACTTAAAATCCCTACCCTACCTATCCAATAAGACTATTAATAAACAATTTGAATTTATCTATAATTATAGATAAATAGATATAATTGTATACAATTATATTAAGTTTCCCTTTATAACAAAAAATAGATGTAAAGAATCGAAGCATTATGTTATAATTCTTTTGTGGTTGCATTGGTTACATTAGAAGGTGATGAGGAAGCTTCAGAAGATTATGATTATTTATATTCCCTCGAAGATCTTAGTGATGTTCTTCCTTTAGCCGGAATACATTCCTGTCTATCCGGATATGGAATCACCCTTTCGGGAGATGACGAGTTATATGTTTCTAATGCAGGTATATTAGTAAAGAGAACTGAAGCCGGTTTTGCTCCTATTGCAGAATTAGAAGGAGAAATAGCTTTTGAAAGTTCAAGTGAACTTTTAGGCTCAGATACTGAGTATATAAACCTGTATTCTCTATCTGATTTACTTGATGATAATCCGGAGCTTGCCGGGCTTCAATCTCGACTGGCAGGAAATACTAACAGTCTTTCGGGAGATAGTGACTTACTCATATCTGAAGATGGACATATCTTTAGAAGCACAATAAATGGTATTGTCCCCCTGGCTGAAATTGATTATAATCCGATTCTTCTGAATGGCTTTAATCTGGGTAAAATGTTTAAAGGTTTTAAAATGCCAAAATTCAAACTGCCTAAACTTACAATGCCAAAGCTACCTAAAATCAAAATGCCTAAGCTTCCTAAGATTAAACTTCCGAAAATCAAGCTTCCTAAGATTAAATTACCGAAGATTAAACTTCCCAAAATAAAACTACCCAAGATAAAGCTCCCAAAGTTTAAACTGCCAAAAATCAAACTTCCTAAAATTGATTTTTCCGGAATAGGAAAGGGCATAACCAACTTCGGTAAAGGGACTGCTAAAATTTTCAACGATGCCGGTAAAGGTCTTGCGAAATTTGGAGACAATGCGGGCAAGGCAGTTCAGCAATACATGGAATATCAGAACCAGATGTGGGATAGTACCTTGAATGCAGTCACAGGGATTCTAGGCCCAGGTGGCGGACAGGCAGGGCAATATGATCAGAATGGAGCTGAGGGAGATTATGAGCAGGTAGAACAGGATGCAGAACAAATACAGCAACAGGCAAATGAATCACTTGAAGAGTTAGACCGAGATTTTGAAGAACAAAAAAACACACTTACAGCAGATCATACAGAAGCAATAGAAGCTCTGCAAGCTGAATATAATAGTCAGTCTACATCGATTTTGACAGAGCTTGAAAATTTACCCACCCCAGAAACAGAAGAACAGGCAGCGGAATTAGATGCGTATTACGATGCCTTACTTGAGCAGTATCAACAGCTTGAACCATTATTTACAGCCGAGTTTGAGAAACTCGATTCACAGTATACATCCAATATGGAACAACTACAAGGACAATATGAGCAGGCTTATAAAGACCTTCAGGAGCAATTAGCCAATGTCTAAGATTATAATAAAATGCAAAAATAGAAAAGAAGCAGAGGAATTGGGTTTTGATCTGTCCAGCGTAGCGAATCTATTTTCGACCGGAGCCAATACATATCAATCCGGAGGGACATCCGGGCTATTAAATCTTGCCAGTTTTGGCTTAGATGCACTTATGCCGGGAGCGGGACAAATTGCAAGAACTGGTTTAAGTTTAGTTAATTCACAACAACAACCGGTCAATAGGCAGCCTCCTATTGATACATCGAATATAATAAAAGATAAATTGTCCTCAATCCTGAACAAAAAACCAAGCCTGAATTTTACACCTCAAAAAACATCTTTATCAATACCGAGAATACAACTTCCTCCGAGACCGAGTGCAAGAAGTTCATCCTACATTCCGAGAAATATTGGTGCTTTAACTGCAAATCCGGTGAGTCTTAAAACCAAATCTAATGATAATAATTATCTAATATATGCGATTGCGGGAGGAGTTGTTATCGCTGTGTTCATGATGAAATCATCCTCACGGAAAAGGAGATAGGAGAATTAAATGGTTACGAAAAACAGAAAGAAAAGAACTTCTAAGAAAAAGACTTCCACTGCGAGAAAAAGAAGAAGTACGACAGCGAAATCTTCCACAACGAGAAAGAAAAAAAGAACCGCAGCAACTACTTCTACAAGGAAAAGAAAACGTAGTGCAGCCAAATCCTCTTCTACAGCAAGAAAGAAAAAAAGGAATACTACTACAAGTAAATCTACTTCTACAAGGAGAAGGAATAGAAGAACGGCTACAACTACTTCATCAAGAAGAAGAAAGCGAAGGACAGGAAGCACTACATCTAAAAGAAAAACCTGTTCGACAAGAATCAAAGGTAAGGCTCCTAAAGAACCAAAGAAACCCTGTAAGAACGCAGGCTTAAAAGAACATCTCCGATATGAAAAAGAATATAAGAAGTATCTTAAAGCAAAAAGAGCATGGGAGAGGAAAGTGGAGAAAGAAGAATCCGGGATCAAAAGGTCAAACTATAATATTCGCATAGCGAAATCCGGAACTGTTAAAGAAAAATTCAGTAATTATTTAGACTATATCAAAGGTCGCTAATTCATAAAGGAGAAAGTGAATATGGGAATCATGAGTAAATTACCCTTAAAAGAAATTGCAATACAGGGAGGTTCTGCAATTGCCGGTTATCTTGGAGTATCGTATTTATCTGAAATGGCCGGTGAAAAGATTTCATTAGAACAGAAGGAAATCATCGCTGCCACAATAGCAGCAGGTGTAACACTGGGAAGTGTATATTTTCATAACAGTTTTCCATCCAATGCCATTGCTTCCGGAGTAATAATAGGTTCCGGAACCTGTGCACTGGTAAAGACATTAAAAATTCCTGCAATCAATGAAAAACTCCCGGAGAAGATGAAAGACCTGCTTGGTTCGGATGTGATTGAACTAACTCCGGAACAATATAAACAACAGGTAAATAGAGCGGTTGAGCGTTCCATTTATGAACAAATTCAGGCTGCACAGGTATCAGGACATTTACCTTCACCCGCAGGAAGAAGAACAGCAGGAAACAATATCCCGATTGCAAGTCTGGATTATTCCGGAGCGGGAAGAGAGATGTTTGGGGAGTTCGATTTGTCCGGCGAGTTTGATTTATCCGGTGGTGAATATCTGAATTAGTAAAAGTTCAACTGAACTTTCAGGAATATAAAAAGCAATCTTAATAAATGAGGAAATATATATGAGCGGAAGAGATAAGCAAACTTTCGATATGATGAGAAGACAGGCTGCACTTGCCCTTTCACAGAAAACAGGAAAAAAATATAGATCAAGAATTGTTCGTTCCATTATGAAACTTGATCCGGCAAACAATTCCAGGGATTTCAAGTTTTTTGCGGATGCAGAAAAGCCGGGAGCTTCGGACTATGCAAACTACAATAAAGGAGCGATAATCTCAACTCCAACGGGATTAATCTCCAATGTGTTTGCTGAGATTTCAGCCCCGGATTTAAAACCGATTCCCTATCAGGCCGGGACAAATGCGTATGATACTTATTATGAAATCGGTCGCATTATCAACTCCTTTGAATTGACCCTGCAAAAAGATAACCGGAAGCGTAAGGACATTCTTCTCTCTGAAATCCACAGACCCTTACCCGAAATCATTCCTGCTTTTCAAAAAGGCAATGTTGTGGATACGGTGATTCCGGCTGCGGTTATTGGGAATGGAGAAACCCGTCCGATGATTTTGAACATGGAAGCCGAAAAAACTTCTACTATAGAAATCCTCGGTAAACTTCCCAATGGTTCTCCCCAGCTCTCTAATGTAGTTCAGGATTTCCTTATGGCACTCTATCTGGAAATTCTTGAAGAGGATAATTAGAAACTATGCCGGATGTTTATCTGAGACAGAGTGATACAAATCTCGCTTTGAACATAACACAGAGCGGTGAGATTATTGTTTTATCCAATACAAGTGAAGGTGATCTTTCTCTAAAGACTATCTCTATACGATATGATTCGAGTGTGCCCGGAATTGAATTATTGAAATTTCAGTTTATTCGGGCAAAGAGCAGTAATGATTTGAATCTCTGTCTTGGAAATCTAATTTTAGGGGCTGAAGGAAATCCTATGGGATTATCAAGGGAACGGATTATTGAAGTAAAATCTAATATAATTATTCCAAAGTCCCAGGGGATTTCTTTTTTTGTCTCTGCCTGCCCGATTAATCTTCCTCCGGGTAAAATATTTATGTCAGTGGAATGGGAAAGTCCATTACTGGGAGATTAATAAATGGAACGTCGGTATGTATCCTTACCTTTTTCTTATTCACAGAGTTATAAAGTAAGTGAAACTACCGGTGATCCTGAACTGTATTCGGAAGGCTTTTCGGTTCAAAAAGTCAATATAGCCAAACATGATATTATCACGATAAAAAATATCAGACAGTTTACAGAAACTATCTGGAAGAAAAAAGCTGCCGATGTTGTTCCGAAACTCTCCTTTGTTTTCGGAAATGAAGTTGAAAAAATCTTTTTTAATCAGTATTTAAGAATTAATCCATCCGGTTATGAACTTATTACTCCTTCAAGTCCTGAAGATCTGGTTTATGCACCTGCAATAGAATCAGAGCTTCCCATACGATTTATTAACTATGAAGTATATATCAAATCTCTTGAGGACTTTTATTCTGATTGTGTCTTTTTTAAAATTGCATCTATAAAAAAATTTCAATTCCCGGTATCACAGGTAAACTCAGAAGTGGGTGATATTGAGCTAAAAAATGATAGTGCTTCTGATTTTCTATACATAATTCCGTATTGTGCCTCTCTTTTACAAACAGAGTTTTACGGCTCAGGAACCATTCAGTTTGAATTGTATGGAGGAATATAATGGCCATAGATCCTTCGCTCTTAATTGAATACTGGGATTTAATCTTTCCTCCCCCTCCTCCAAATATGACAGTAGAAGAGTTCACAAAATATATGGATGGACTTCTACCTGTAATAGAGAACATACAGCATAACTCTAACTTATATGATAAAGCGATTATAGATGCCCTTTTTGGGGAGTATATAACAGTCTCGCTTACTCTGTATAACATTGAACCAATGGCGAGAGAACTTACATTCACAGCGTTTATTCCAGGAATAGTAAGTAAGATTTTTGGCTATACAGTAGAACAGGACAATGAAAGAAATCTGCATTCTCCTGATATTGGACTTTCTCTTGAACCCGGATACGGGTTTATTGGAGAGATAAACGAAGAACAAAGAATTGGATTAAATGAAGCAGATTATCATTACAGCTACAACATCGGGACAAAATATAATTCTGTATTAAGACAAACCTATTATCATTTTTCATCTATTGAAGAAGTAATACATTCTTTTACAACTAATCCTCCGGGAACAAAAGTAAAGGGGGAAATAGAGAAATCAGCTTTAGAACTCGGTGAAAGTATTTCGAGTGATGTTCAAACTTCATTTGGGGAAGTAACACAGGCAATTACAGATTTATCGGACAGGTTGAATAAGGCTTTAAACCCTGTTCCGTATTTAGATACTTCTGAATTGAATGGAAGACGAGTATTCGCCTATCAATATTATTACTTTACTTCTCTCGATGAAGTAGATGATCTAAATGAAAAATTTCATTTATTAGAAAATCAATTAGCTGAAAAGCTATCCAGTATCAAAGCTCTACCCAATACCGGGATAAAAATAGATACTACCGATCCACAAAATCCGGTCCTAGTTGAAAACAAACCTCCGGGATATTCACTATATAATCACAAGCATAATTATTCTGATATAGAAGGGACTCCACCTTCAGGGGGATCTGCGAAACCTGCGGAATACCCTTTTTCGAATATGTCTTCAATAACAATTAATCATAAACTGGGGTATTATCCTCATATAGAAGTATTAATAAATAATAAAATAGTTCTAACGGATGTAGAACATGTTGATAAAAACAATGTGAAAGTCGATTTTTCATCAAAACAGACAGGGATAGTTTTAATATAATAAATAAGGAAGATAGATATTATGGATTTTAAAAACGATATAAACATGTCGGGCAATCGTATTACTGGAATTGCAGATGGACAGGATTCGGGTGATGTGGTGTCCTTTCAGCAATTTCAGGCAGCTCTGGAAAATATAAAAATTAAAGCCCCCACAAAGCTGGCACTGAATGCAGATTTCAACATTTCAAAATTCTCCGCTTCAGGTGCAGGTCTTGAACCCGGTGATCGTATTCTGGTAAATGGGCAAAGCATTCCAACAGAAAACGGAATTTATGAGATCGATTCTTCCGGTATAGGTTTAATCAGAAGTTCAGATGCAGACGTGTGGAAAGAAATGGTAGATTGCCAGATACTGGATTTGCAAACAGGAGACTGCTATAGATCAGACATGCCAAAGAACGGTACTATAGGAGTTGATGCACCAAGTTTTAAGAAAATACTGATTGGAGCAACCATGAGTTGCGGTATGCGTCTCGTTACAGGTGATGGAGTAAATTCATCTTTTACTATAGACCTCGGTTTTCAGATTTTAGCTCCAATTTTTCAGGTTTTTGATAATGACAGCAATAAAGTTGTTATGGTAGATATTACCTATGACTGGCTAAATTCTTACAATCTGGTAAGACTTGATTTTTCAGAAGCCCCCGCAAACGGAAAAATTTACCGCTTAACCTGGTCAGGAAGAAGGCAGCAACCTTAAAGGTTAACATGGATCTTAGCTATTTAATAACAAAATACTTAATCAATATTTTCATTGAGAACATAATAGCTATATTATCCGGTTCGAGTGGAATTGTGTTTATATTTTTTGCATCTATCAAAGCCTATTTCAGACTGAAGCAGACCAAGATCTATTCTGTGTATAAGTTTTTTGTAAACTTTCAAAAAGTCTTTAATCATGGAGTTTTTCAGGAAATAGAACGCTTACCTCGTGATAATGATGCGTATGTAGGAATGGGTAATGTTGCAAAGATCGAACTACTCAGACAGATTCATATTATTGAATCTTTAGAATATTTTAATCTATTTCAGGGTTATCTTTTCGAGTTATACGGAATCCGGGATTATGAAGATCTGAAGGTATTTAGAAGATACCGGAATTTTTATTCCTTCTTTAAAACATCCTGGAATTTGAGATCCAAGTATGAGCTTGAGAAATTCCTTAATATGTTTCTGGTTACTCGAAGGAAAATCTATTACAAGCTTATGCGTTATCTGGATAGAGATGGAAAATGCAATCTTATCGATTCCCGATATTTAGCCAGATTATATCTGGAAAAAACGCAATACATGCGGGTGCAATTAGAATCGTATATAGATGATACTCTTTTTTATACGGATAATTGTGCCTACTATGATATAATGGGAATTTTCAAGTTTATGAAAGTCCTGATAATCGGGCATAAGAAAAAGCACATACTGGATTGGAATACAATGAACGGAAGATTGAAAAATATTACGTTTAAAAAAATGAGCTTATATACTAAAATTTAGGAGTAATCAGCATGAAAACTTTTCTTGAGATTATTAAAAACACATTCACAGATTCGGAAAAGACATTTAGTTTTTATACAATATTTGTATGCTCGATTATTACAATACCGGTGATTTTTAAAGAGGCATTTACGAAAGATGTGAAATACATAAAGTTAAACATTGTAAATTCGCCTATTGATGAAATTCCCGGCTATCATCTTACAATCTTTTCCGCTTTTGCTATTATGCTCATCTCTATCTATGCCGGAAAGCTTTTGAAAATCGCCACCGAATTACTCTATCTCATTGTTCCCTACATAGAAAAGAAACTCGGTATCGAATCCAGAAACTCTAAAAGTTCAGTTGAACCTTTAGAGTTTAACCCGAATGAGGATTTAAGAAAATGAAGAAAAAGACAAACAGAAAAATTATAGGAACTGCACTGGTATTATTATTTGCGGGCTATTTATATTTTTCTTCTGACAATACCAAAAAAGATCCGGGCAAGGAAGACTTTGATCCGAATGACTTAATCATTCCTCCAAAACCCGATGATGGTAAAGAAGATACTAAAAAAAGGGAAGAGCCAAAGCCCTTACCCATCCCTGGTTCTACCGAAGAACGAGATAGATACGATGGCTTGTATCAGGATTATGGAAAGTTATACGGGATAGATTGGAAAATTTTAAAAGCTTTAGCCGGTCAGGAAACTAACTTTGGAATGGCTTCCCATTACAAAAATAAAATTCCACTTCCACCACGTCGACTCGGACTTATCCCTCTTAAAGAAGTAGAGTTCAACTGGGTTCGGGATAAACTCGGCTCAGAAGTGAATGACTTCTCGGAAATGTGGGAGCCGGAAAAGAATGTTCGCTTTGCTGCAAAGCTTTTATCTTTCTATTATAACTATGTAGGTAAAGACTTAAACAAGTTTCTCGCTTACTATAAAAATGGTGATTCTGAAAAAGCGAAAGCTGGCAATTGGGATTTTGCTACATGGGAATATATCAATCGCTATAAAGTGATTTATGCAGGAGTCGTGTAAAACGATGTCGCCGGAATACATCAAAACTCCCGGAGTCTCCTGGTCGATAAACTGGAACTGGGATAAAGGATTCAAGCGTATTCTGGATAATGCTTTATCTTCTTTGAATGTCAAAACGGTTCATGTGAATAGTTTGTATAGAACAACGAATGCGAATAGTAATCATCAGGCAGGAAAGGCTATCGATATAGATAGAGTCATCTTAAAAAATGGAAACGTGATAGATTTTCACATAAGAGATTCTTTATACAATAAAACAAGGGAGAAAGATTTTACTAAGAAGCTTATAGAAAAAATGAAAGGGTATGACTCGGCAGTTTATTCGCCTTCATGGCTATATAAAAAAGGAGTCACAAACAGAGTAAACCTGCAAAGAAGCGATGTGAAATTAGAAAATGAACACACGACACACTTGCACATCGGAGTTACAGACACATACAGGATCATAATCAGAAAAGCCGGGTCCGGATTTATCCCGTTTATTTTACTCGTAGGGGGGATATATTATTATGCAAAGAATAAGGCTTAAAACTTCATTCTTGCAGGGAGATGTATGCCCTGCCGGATACATGCTCAAATCAGAGGATTCAAATGTACTAATACGACACTTTCTGGATTATAGCCTTGTTCCCGCAGATATAAAAATTAAAATCCCGGATAAACTCTATGCCTATCATCGCTTTGTTCATAACGAAGCAAAAAGAAGGCTCTCCTTTTTAACAGGAAGATCTCCTTACTGTTCAGAAGGGATTCCAAAGATTAACCAGAAAGTAATATCTCAAGATCCGAATACAAAGAAGTTTGATAATCTTTTTATATTAAATAATCCCAGAGCATTTGCTGGAATGAATTTAAAAACTTATGATGCGATTCTTTCTCCTTCAGAAGAAGGCATAGAAGTTAGCAGTAATTCAAAATCTACACTCGATAAGATAGAAAAGATTCTTGGTAACTCGATGAATCTTGTAATGTGGTCTGCTATCGGACTCGGTTTATATGTTTCCTACACGATTTATAAAGATGCAAAAACAGTTCGTAAGAAGACAGAAGCCCTAAAGAAGGTAAAAGGAGAATGACATGGCTAAAAGAAAAAAGAAGAAATCGCTGGTACCTGCCTTTATATTAATCGCTCTCGGTTTTGGTCTCCTGAATGCAAAGCCGGTTGAGGAACCGGATGATGTAATTAGACCCGATCCTTCATATAAAGATAAGTGGGATAAAACTATAAAACTGGTCTCGGCAAGCTTCGGTCTTTCAAACTGGCTCTGGTTAAAAGCTTTAATCGGTGTGGAGTCCGATTATGGCCGTTCTTCTTTTGTCGTGAATAAAATTTTAGGTACCGGAAGAAAGAGAGGGATTCTTGGAATCACAGAAAACACATTCAGCTATCTGAATTCTAAATATTTTAACTCTATACATAAGCCCGATGATCTCTGGATTCCGGAAGTCTCGATTAAGTTCGGGGGCAGACTCTTAAAAGAAAACTATGATTTCTTCGGTGGTGATATTAAGAAAGGAGTAATGGCTTACAATGTGGGAGCCGGTAACGTGAAGAGTGGTAACTATATAGATAAGGCAAGAGCTTACTATACTAGATGGAACTCGGAATTAAACAGTCTTACCGGAAGAGGAGTTTAAGCTATAATGATTCAAAAGAAATGTAATGACTTTCAAAGATGTGATTTTTTCGGATTTCCCGAATACTTCAATATTCTTTTCTGTAAGTTGTTTCTCTATGGCTCTCCATATCTCCGCACTTTCTCTGTCGGTGATATAGCATTGAACTCTCAGGTAATTATTATGATAGGTCTTTGATTCTTCTGAAACAGGCATAAATAAAATATTTACTATTTAAGGATTTTATTGCAATGAAAAAAAGAACACAGGGAAAAAAACGAAGCAGAAAAAACAAGAAAAGGAAAACGGCAAAGAGAAAATATAAGGTATGTGGATTGGAAAATAGCCCGTGTGTGGGAATTGCTCTGTATTCTCTGGATACAATAAAAGTTTCCAACCGGGATAAATATCTTATTCAGGAGCTTACTTAGATGACAGAACCACAGATTAATTCCATTATCGATGAGTTTCAGGAACATCCTGTTATTTCTAAAAGCCAGATTCATTGCAAGGATCTAAACTATGTCCTGATGTTCAAACATGCTGGAATCAGTTACAGCTTTGAGTCTTCAACCAAATTTAGAACCTGGATAAAAGACTATAACAAAACACAGCAGACAAAAAGAAGCAGGAACAAATAAGAAGGTTAAACATATGGCTTTTTTCGATTTCAGATATTCTACAGATGTTTTTAAAAATAACGATAGGCTGAACAATGGTTTTACAATTTATAAGTATGAAGATGAACCAAACGTAAAAAAACCTGTAGCAACAACAGTTAAAGATAAAAAACCTAAAAAAACTGATAGGAAGAAACCAGAAAGAAGCACTCATCGAAAACCTAAACCTGAGAGAGAAAAAATTAAGTCCCCTCCTATTGTTGATGAGAGTCTTGATAATAACAATGAAACAAGGTTTCCTGCGTGGCTTCTTAAAGATTTCATAGACCTGATAGAAAAAAGTGTATCTGAAAACATAAAACTGAAGAACAAACAGATTATAGAAATCTCTAAAAGCTATTTTAGTAAAAATAGTCCTATCAATATTAAATACATTCAGGAAGTATTTGAGTATGCTCTTGTAAACTATTTGCGTGATATAACTTTTGAGTATTATAATAAAGGTGAAAGCTCAATCTTAGAACTCTTCAGAAACAAAGCTTTAAAGGCTTATGAAAATCAGCCCCCACTTACAGCAAGAACCGCAGAGTCTACAAAACTACAGCAGTATTCAACCCCCTTACCCCTTGCTTTTCTAATCAACTGTCTCATACATGATGTTTTAGATACAGAAAGTGGTTTTAAACTATTAGAGCCTAGTGCGGGAAATGGAATGCTTGTTTCCGGAACCGAGAAAAATGTAAAAGTCTGGGCGAATGAAATTGATACAGGGTATAGAACTACACATCTGAAAAATTCTCCCTGGATTCAAACCGTTACCAATGAAGATGCACTCAAGCTTTTAGTTGATGAAAGACAGGCTGTATATGTTTCGAATCCTCCCTTTGGAAGATATAAAGATAAGGTAAAGATAGATAAAAAAGTTCTTCCAAAAATAGAACAGGCGATTGCCTATCACAACATTACGAACAATATGGCCGATGGTTCTTTTCTTGTGATGATTCACGGAAACTGGGTTTTAGAAAAAGATAGTATCTCCGGAACAAAACTAAAATACGAACATAAAACTTTCTATGACTGGCTTTATACAAATTGTTCTGTATTAGCTAATATAGAAATCGATGGGAAAATCTATAATAAACAGGGAGCCAATTATCCTATTCATGTAATCCTTGCATTCAAACGAAATGATTTCAAAGGCTTTCGATATAAGAAACCTTTTAAACATGCTTCCTCGATTGCTGATTTAAGAATTGGAGACGGGACTATTCTTCGCTGTAAAAACTGGGAAGATGTGCTGGCAGCTTTTGCCACTTTACGAGGGAGAATTGCACACTACCCGTATAAAACCTTAGATGGCGATATTCCTGAAAGTTCAACTGAACTTTCAGAAGATGAGGAAGAGTTACAATCTGAAAAGGAAAGTTCAACTGAACTTTCCGAAGAAGAAAATATATATAAAATAAAACTCTCTTCTTTCTCAGGATGGAATATTATACCTCCGGAACAAAAAGATTTTATAAAACAATTACAGAAAGAGAAATCAGAAGACTTTGCATTCTTTGTTGATAAAGTAAAAGAGTTTTCTTATATACTGGATGAAAGAATTCCAAAATACAATAAAAGTCAGAGAGATAATAATTACAAAGAACTATCAAATAGACCTGCTTTTCTTCGCTTCTTTGCAAGACCTGCCGTTGAATTATATCTCATTGATTATGACAAGAAGCATAAAGAGTTAATGCTCTATGGTTCCATTCCGGAGGATGGAGAATTTGAACATGGCTATTATACACCCGAACAATTATTTTCTTTGTTCGATGATCCGGCACTCGGAAAATTCAATTTTCTTGAATTAGATTTTCATTATACTGAGATTCCCATACGTGATATAGACGATGATAGAAACCCACATTACAAAAGAGGATACCATGAACCAGATACAACAGACGATAGAGATGAAGTTTCAGACGATGATAGAGAACCTGATAGAGAGATACCAGTACGAGATGGAGACGGGACTGGATCAGTTCGACGAGGTGATGGACAGGACGATGGAGGATCTGGGGATTCCGGTGAGTCTGGACTCGGAGGAACCAACATCGGCAGCGATGACTCTCATCCATCATGGAAAGAAACTGAACCTTCTGGAAATGCAGGCACTTCTGAAAAGACACAGAGAGAACGATCTACTCCTATCGGATATAATAGAGAGCCTGTTTCCTTAAAAGAAAAGCAGCTTCCCTATATTTCTGCTGATGGAATAAGAAGCGATAAACTCATTCCATCGGCTTATCTTAATTCAACCACAGAAATCCATACAAAACTTAGAACGGCTATTGATACTACAGTCTCTGAATTTCTGGTTAAAGAATTGAGTTATAAAAATGCAAAAGAGTTACGCAAAGCCCTAACAGAAGTTCAGCAGGATGCAATAGCCTTATTTATTTATAATCACTGCGGTTATTCAGAAAAAATCAGAAACATAAATGCAGCTTAGAGGAGAATATTTTTGAGAAACTCGGTAATTATAGCGGATCAAACTGGAGTAGGAAAAGGAAGGATTGCAGCTTCCATCATACGCTATGCTTTATTAAATAATAAAAAGGTAATGTTCTTTACTGAAAAGAATACTCTTTTTTCAGATATGGTTCGTGACTTAGAAGGCATTGGCTTTCTATCCAGTCAAAAGCTCAAAATATTTGAAATCAATAAAAAAGGAATCCAGTATAACAATGTAAACTTTGCAAATAATTCAAAGACATCCCATTACAGTAAAGAGCCGGTCTTATTCTGCACTTACTCACAGGTGAACAGAGGCTTCGGTGGAAGACGGTTTATGGAAATTTACAGTGCCATCAAAGAAGCCAACCTGAATACAAATAATGATCAAGAAAAAGAAATTGATATATTCAATACAAAAAAATTTCAGCGTGAATTCCCTGAATTTAATTCACATATACAAAAACCTTATAAACCCGGTGACAAGCATTACTGGCAAAAAAGACTCTTATTAGATTTAGCTAAAGATGCAATTTTAATCTTAGATGAAGCTCATAATGCTGCGGGAAACATGAGTAACTCTTTTTTCTTCTTCCGGGAATTAATAGAAGATTCCTTAAACTGCGTTTTCCTTTCCGCTACCTGGGCAAAGCGTCCGGACAATATGCTTTTGTATCATCCGAAAACTGTAATGAACCTTTTTTCTACAAAGGAGCTTGTAAACATTTTAAAGAAAACAGGAACTATCGGACAATCTATTCTTTCTAATGTGCTGGTGCAGGAAGGACAGCTTTTACGAAGAGAAACTTCCTTTGAAGGTGTAAAGATTGATACTCTTTTTACTAACCAGATTTTAGCGGGGGAAGAAGAAAGAGTAAATAGCGAGTGGACTAAGATTTCTAAAATCCTGCAAAAGATTTTACTCTTTGATATTTTTGTTAAGCAAAGAATCATTGGGGGAATCAATGAAGGCATGAAAGAGGATGATACGGGAACTGTAAGTTCGGGTGGAGACACGCAAATGGCAAGGGCAACATCCAACCCTTTCTCCTCAAGAATTACCAATATGGTAAGCCAGATTGATCTCGTATTAAAAACGAAATCTATCATTAAAAAAACGAAAGAGCTGGTAAAAAAAGAAAATAAGAAAGTCGTAATAGGTTTGATGTCTACAAACGATTCCTTCTTCAGTGATCTGTATGCTCATAATGACAAAGCAGATGATTCTTTTAATCTCGTGTTTATCAAAACATGGAAGAAGCTTCCCGATTATAATGTGAAAACTCGCAAAGGAATTGAGAAGAAGCGAATAACAGAAGATGAACTCAGAGCTTTCATTCTTCCAAGTCACTTAAAAGAAGATGTTTTTCGATTTGTTAGAAAGTTTACAAAAGCCGTATCTGCCTATGATTTCTACCATGAGATTTTAAAAGATATAAAAACCACAGAATTAGATGATAAGCTTTCTGTAATTGATACAGTAAAGAATGAGCTTATCAGATCGGGAATAGAGGCGGATGAAATTACAGGCCGTCAAATGCACATTAACGATAAAGGATACTATGTAAAACGTAAACGAGAGAGAACCGAAAAAATCACAAAGCAATTTAACAATGAAGATCTGGATGTTCTTATCATCAATGTCTCCGGAGCGACGGGCATTTCTCTTCATGCTTCCGAAACTTTTGCAAATAAAAAGCAGAGAGTTATGCTTATGGCTCAACCTCACTGGGACATCAATGTTTATGTGCAAATGATGGGACGTATTCACCGGACCGGCCAGGTAAAGCTTCCGGAATATATTATGCTGAATCTTCCCATTCCTACAGCAAAACGGTTTGCTGTAATGCTTAGAAAGAAACTCTCTTCTTTAAATGCCAATACGAAGGGAGATATAGACAAGGAAGATCAGGCTTTACTTGGAGTTACCGACATGGCCAATAAAATAGGAGATAAGGCTACTAAAGATTTTGCTGATGATGTAGAAAATACTCATCTTAACAATCTTCTTGGAAATCCTCTGAAGCTCGGAACCGAGAAAGAAGTTCTAACAAATCAATTTTTGAAATTTACCGGCAGGCTTCCCATACTTACTGTAAAACAGCAGGAAGAAATTTACTCTGATTTAGAAGACAGATACCAGCTCTTGCTTGCCGAGTTTGAAGCTTCCGGCAAATCTCTGGATAATAAAACCTTAAACTGGAATGCAAGACTTATTGATTCAAAAACAATCATTGAAGGTGATGCCGATGACCCGAATGTTCTGAATCATCCCGTCTTTATGGGAGTCTATACCATCCCTTATGACAAAAAGAAGTACCAGGAGGAATTGCGAACTGATGTCGCATTTGATAAAGACAAATTATTGAATAGGGTGCAGAGTAATATTCAAAAATACTACAGTAATAATCAGGAAATTAAGGAAAGCGAAAGACATAAAATTAATTTTGAAATCTACAGAGATGTTCTGAACAGGTTCCGACCGGGTTTTAACTATATTCTAATTGATAAGGATACAAACCAGATTGAATATTTACGATGTTTGCATATAGACTATTCACCCAAAGAAAAACAATTTCCGGCCAATCCGTCGGCTCTTGCTTTCCATTTTGTAGGAACCGCAACTCTAAACACGAATAACTATCTCAGGTTAATTGCCGGTCAGGAAACCCTGCAAAAAATGAATCAATACGATTATCCGGACTTTGAAGATAAGTTTTTTGAATATATGGATAAGGGCAATAACCGAAAAGTTCTAACCGGGAATCTACTCAAAGCGATTGGAGAGTTTGAGGTAGGAAAATATATTACCTTTACTCTTGATGATGGAAGAGCCGAGCAGGGAATCCTTGTACCTCAAAGTTTTGATTTTGAACTCATAAACTTCAGTGTGGATGATATTATAAGTTTTATTCTGGATAAGAATAAGCCTTTAACTCTCGGAAGTATTTATTTTACAAAAACCAATGATGATACTATATTCGTGACTATTCCGAGAGCCAATAAGTTTTCCCGTTTTTACCAGGATGAAGTTTTAAATAGTCTTTCCAACTCTGATGGTTTTGTGTCTCCGAATACGAATACAAACTTTTATACCTATTTCGAGAGTAAACATTTACGCTCTGTAATTGAAAGATTGATAGAACTTGGAATGCCCACCCAGGCTGTCTTCAAAGTTAGTAAAGCAAGTAAAAAAGCAGATGAATGAAAAATATATGGAAGATTGATTGTCGAAAAATGTAAAACTCTATGTCGATGTATGTTGAAAAATGAAAGTGAAGTTTTCAGTACCTGTTGAAAACGTAAAATAAGGGTACTGTAATGATTTAAAAACGTAAAATACTACGTTGGTGTTTGTTGATTCCGGTTGAAAAGTATAAATTTCGTATGTTTCTTTTCTCTTATTTTATCCTTTCACCGGACTTTACAACGTAAAATTGGAGTAAAATCTTTGCAAACTGGCTGCAAATCCTGTGTAAATTTACATGTGAGTTTGCGTATATTTTGCGATTATAATTTTTTGAAGGAGATAATATGGGAGTAGAAGCAAGTAAGAGAAGTGAAGCAGGCAATACTTTTGCAGGTATAATGTCTAATATATCCAGAAGGAAATCTAAAAATGAGGATCTGGAAAAAGAAGAAAGCATCCGCTTGATCGTATCTTCCAATCTTCGAAGGATTACCTATCGTGAAGAAGACCTCGAAGATATGAATTTTAAAAAACTCATATCTGATTTTCCGGAAGCAGAGTATACAGACATTAAATATGAACTCATAGGTATTGCTACCGTTGTGAATGAAGATGGCTCTGTAGATAAGATTCAGGAAAACATTAGGGATGGCCACTTTTATCAATACAGCGATAATGAAGCGGAAGAGGATGAAGAACCGGAAGAAGAGTTTGAAGAAGTTCCAACAATACGAAACGAAAGTCCGAAAAGCTCAGAGGCTTATTCTTTTTCTGTAGATATTAATAAGCTTCTGGAACAATCTCTTTCTGCACAGAAAGAACAGATGCAACTCTTTCAATCCTTAAACCCCAGACAGGAAAGCAGGGAAAACTTATTCAGTGAAAGAGACAGAGAAACCTTACTGAAAAATATTGAAAAACTGGAAAGAGAAAATGAAGAATTAAAAAAAGAACTGAAAGAAAGTTCTAAGTATTCAGAAGAGAAACGAGAAGAACTTCGAGATAAGATTCAGGAATTGAACATGAAACTTGTGCTTTCAGAAAAGACCGATATTTCCACCAAGAATCTAAAACTTGAATTGGAAAAGAAGCAGGAAGAAATCGAAGATTTAAAAGATGAAAATCGTAATTTGAAATACCAGATAGAGCTTGAAGATATTAAAAAGAAATTCAAGGCAGGGAAAGTGGATAGCGAGTTTGATTACTCTTTTAAGAAAACGGTTTCTGAAAAAATGCCGGATATTCTCGATGCAGGTATAAGCATTGCTCGAAGCTTTGCTTTCAAAGGAGAATCTAAAACTTTACCCAATGAAGAGTTTGAAGAAATTCAAAAACATGCAAATAATCTAAAGATAGGATAACAGGATGGAAGAACTTACTGAAATAAAAGAAGAGTTAGAAAATTTAAAGAGAGAAAATACATTATTAAAAAGCCAGTTCAGAGAATTTATTAAAAAAGTGAACGATGAATTGATACCCAATTCCTGTTTCCTTCTTCAGAACTCTGAAAACTTTGCGAACATCTTTATATCCCAGCATAAAATGTTTCTCAATTCTTATATAGGGAAAAGCTTTGCAAAGACCGAAGAGTTTGCAAAAATCAATTCCACTCTGGATGATATAGTGAATAATTTTAATTCATGGAAAGAGGCAATCAATGGCACTGAACCAAGAAGACATTCAGAAAGTATTCATAAGTCTTGAACTATTTTTACATGATTATGAGGAGGCTAAAAAAGCCTACTCGGAGAAGAATTACAGAAAGGCAATACAGCATAGTAAGAATATAATTGATCTCATTTCTGATAATCTACCCGGGACGAAGAAACACCCTGTAGAAGTAGTATCAAAATCAGAAATGGAAGATATTACAGCCTGTGATAATGCAAAACCAGTAAATTAATAAAGGATTTTATAATGTTGCAACTATCGAACGAAACCACTTTACAGGAACTCATAGACTTCTTCTCATCCAAACCAAAGGGGGAGACGGAACCCTCTCTCACATTACCGGTTTTTGATTTGAGTTCAAAGAATCCGGATATGTATACATCCGCCAATGGTCTTTGCTACCTTGCTTCCACTGAAGCGTTTCAAAATCTGGCAAAGACCAAAAGACCAAATTTGCATGATACCCGCTTTGACTTTCATTCTATTTGCTGGAAAGTTGGAGAGGAAATTAAGACAGGAACATTAACTTCCAAAGATAAAGCTTTTGATTTAAAGGTATATACGTATTCGCAAAATAATTATATTGCTGATACAGCCTGCAAGCTGCTAACCCTGTTTTTCCTTCTTAATAATCACTATGCTTTGAAGGGAAAGGAGGTTCTTTCGATTCCGGAGCTTTACAGAACCGTAATTAAAAACAAACTCACGTTATTTATCGATAATCAATACACAACTACCTCGGTAAATACAAAGCCCTTCTTTGATTTTTTCCTGGGCGAAAACTATTCCTACGATGAAATCTCACAGCCAGGAGAAAAGCTAATTGATTTTGCCAATCAATACAAAGGTCGTGTGATTCATCTGCGGAAATACAGGGATTTGAAAACGAAACGGGGTCCGCATTCTATCTCCTGTATGGCCATAGACAGACAGCATATCAAGCTCATCGATACCACACACCAATCGGTGAATTTTTCTATTATGGACAAAGAAGCACTGAAGGAAAACTTCATAAATAGAAAATACATTGCCTATGCGGGTGTGATTTTTTGAATTGTATGAGGATATTTACTTCCGGAAGGCTTGGTATTGAGCACCTGCGGGGAAGGTAGGATTAAAAGGCAATTTGTAAATTATATAGGGAAGTTTTCAAGAAAAGGTATAGTTTTTGATCATAATTACATATTTTAAGAAATTTAGAAAAATTTTCTTGCATTTAATACTTGTTTTTTAGAGCTCTTTCTCATACAAATAAAATATAAAGAAAAGTATTAATCAGACTAAAATACTGGAAAATCAATATATGAATACAATCCAACACCTATGCACCCCAAGAAAAACAGTTTTTCATTCTAGTAATCGTGAAGATGTTCTAAATCTAAGAGATTTAATTGAGAACAAAATTGATACAAAAACCTTTTTTGAAGAGAATTATATAACAAGTGGCATGGAAATATTATTACAAAATGCTATAGAAAGGTTTCAAAAAAAGAGTGATGTTGGCTTAATTAAACTAACTCAGGCCATGGGTGGTGGTAAGACGCATAATATGATTGCTCTGGGTCTACTTGCTAAAAATCCGGAATTAAGAAAGAATATAACAGTTAATAGCAAAACTATAGAATATAAAGATGATGTTCGTGTTGTAGCATTTTCCGGTAGGGAAACCGATGCTAAATATGGAATCTGGGGTGAAATTGCCAGACAATTAGGGAAATTTGAAGAGCTTAATGACTATTATTCTCCCTTACAGGCTCCCGGAGAAGCAACCTGGACAAAGCTCTTACAGGATGAAAAACCACTTCTAATATTACTCGATGAGTTACCCCCCTATTTTGAAACAGCAGCATCGAAAGTAATTGGAAACTCTGATTTAGGAGTAGTAACAACTGCTGCTATTGCAAACCTTCTGGTAGCAGTTACTAAGTCCGAGTTATCCAATGTATTGATTGTAATTTCCGATTTAAAAGCATCTTATGAGGGTGGTTCTGAAAAGCTCAATTCTGCAATTGCAAATATTTCCAAAGAAGTTGGTAGAACGGCATTAAATTTAGAACCTGTAAAACTCAACACAGATGAAATCTATCATATTCTACGAAAAAAACTTTTTCAAACAATTCCAGACATTGCAGAAATAAAAGAAATTGCGAATGCTTATGGGAAGGAAATTCAAAAAGCATATCAGATGGAGTATCTTACCAGACCATACCATGAATTCTCTGCTCATGTGGAACAGTCTTATCCATTTCATCCATCTGTTAAGGATCTATATGCAAGGTTTAAAGAAAACTCAGGCTTTAACCAGACAAGAGGATTAATAAAATTATTACGTTCTGTTGTTGCTTCTATTTTTAGCGAAAAAAGAAAAAATGAAAAAATATATTTACTTTCTCCTCAACATTTTGATCTCAATGATGATGTTATATATAATCAGGTAGTTAACATTAATGAATCTTTGAATAATGCGATTAGTAAAGATATTGCAGCAAAAGGAAATTCTCAAGCAGAAGAATTGGACTCCGGTAAGGATAGAAAAGATCATAAAGATACTGCAACAATCATATTTATTTCTTCACTTGCAAATATTCCAAATGCTGTTCGTGGATTACATGAATATGAAGTTTTGCTTTATCTATGTGAACCTGAAAGAGACATCACATTTATAAAAAACTCAGTTCTTTCGGCACTAAGAACGAATTGCTGGTATTTACATTTAGACAGGGAAGGAAGGTTTTTATTCAAAGATACTCAGAACATTCTGGCAGGTATCAATACAAGAATACAGAGCTATAATCCGGAAACAAACCGAAAAGAACTACGGAAAATGTTAAAAAAACTATTCAATCCAGAAGTTGGTGATGTTTATCAAGAAATTCATGAATTAAAAGATTTAACCAGTATTCAACTAAACTCTGAAAAAGTATCATTACTTATTTGTGAACCCAAACCGGAAGGTGGAAATCATCCTGACATTAATGAGTTTTATGAAAATCAGTTATTTAAAAATAGAGTGTTATTCCTTACAGGTGAAAAATCCGGAATGGATTCTTTATTAAAACAAGCAGCAAGAGTCAAAGCAATTCATGAAGTGATTGATGATATGGATAGAGAAAGCATTCCTAAAACAGATCCCCAATATAAAGATGCTTTCGAATTAAAAGACAAGTTTTATGCTAATTTCTATAGTGCAACAAGAGAAACCTTTACCTTGTTGATTTTCCCTTTTTCAACCGGTTTACGTAATGCGGACATTACCATGCAATTTTCTGAAAACCAGTATAATGGCGAGGAGCAAATCCGTTCTGTTCTTTTAGAAAAGCAAAAATTTACCAATGATATTGATAGTGATACATTTAGAAAAAAATGTGAGACAAGACTTTTTACCCATCAGCAAATGGAATGGAAGGAAATAAAAAATCGGGCAGCCACACAAACAGGCTGGCAATGGCATAAGGATGATACTCTTGACAAGCTTAAAGATAAAATGCTTCGCCAGGACAAATGGAGATTGCAGGGGAAATACTTAGATAAAGGACCGTTTCCTCCACCAGAAACTCGAGTTATTGTTGAACAAGTAAGAAGAGATGAAAAAACAGGTGCATGTACCTTGAAACTAAAACCTGAAAATGGTGATAAAGTTTATTATGAATACAATAAAGAACCAACAAGCTCATCCAGTCAAATAATAGACTTCACTGCATTTCCTACATCAGAAATGAATGTGTATTTCTTATGTATTGACTCTTATGGCAAACATCCCCAGGGAAAGGTAGAACACTGGCAAAACGAATTGAAGTTGAAGTATAAAAAAATTCAAACCGGTGGTTTATTATCAGTAGAATTAGAATCAATACCATCATCTTCAGAAATTACTTATACTTTAGATGGTTCGAATCCACTTGAATTAGGCACAACATATTCTGAACCTTTCAAAATTGAATCCAGTTGTCTTTTGCTGGCTATAGCAAAAAAAGATGGAATTTTATCAAATAACCTATCTGTTCGCTTAGATCCGGCTACCAATCAGGATGAGTTTGAAATTGATAAAACAAAAGAACTACTATGGGATAAGAAATATTCTTTTACTGAAACATCTGAAGTTTTTGCTTATATCGATAAGCTAAAAAAAGAGAGTATTTTAGTTTCCAGAGTGGAAATTTATATTAGTACAGAAAATTCTGATGATTGGATTGATATAAATTATGGTAAAAGAAGTTTTATATCCGGAGAAAAGCTGGAAAAGGTAGTGAATGCCCTTAGAGAATCGCTGAATGGAGGATTTAGTAAGGTTTCGCTCGATGTATTTCATATGAAGTTTAAAGATGGACAATCTTTTCTGGACTGGGTGAATAGCGAAAAGGCAGAATACAAAGCAGAGGAAATCCAACAATGAAACAAGAAGCATCAGCATTATCCTTTTTAAAATTTGGTGCCAGGATAGAAGAAATAACACACCATTTTGCTATCAATTTAGGGAATCGTCGTGGTCCTTTTGTGTATATTAGCGAACATTTTGAAGTATTTGAGAATGAAGAAAGAAGAAAATTGGAATACACCTTAAAACCGGAAGATCCAAAAATGAAAGTAGTGCTTCCCTATGACAAATGGAAGGAAATTGAAGAACCAGTTTGTTTCACATTGAACCAGAGCTTAAAGCGAGCAGGATTAAAAAAATCAAGATTTAAAGCCGGTATTAATGCTCTTCCAAGACTCCTTGGTAAAGAAGTGATTTTACTCTGCTGGGCGATAGAAGAAGTAGAGTTGGATTTAATCCCTATTGCTATTAGAAATTGGCAGGGCTTGCAACCGGAAGAACGCTGGTGGCTTTTTACTATGACCAATGCCGCAAGTGGACAGGCTGTCAAGGATAGGAGTAGAGGCTGGCGAAAAGCGGTGAGATACGCTCTAACAGAAAATCCGGTGTCGGAATAAAGAGTAAAATCATAACCCACTAATGAAGAAAATGAATGATATACAAGAACTAGAAATTTTACTCACTGGAAAAATCGATTCAGAGTCCAGTAAGAAAATTAAAGAACTTGCAAATGATATGATTGAAAGCTCTTTAACTGATGAACTATTGTCATTACTAAATAACTTGTTTAGTCCAAGACATTTGAGAACAAAAGATTTTTCTAAAACACATTTACTTTCAATTGTCTTCAGTATATATTCGACTATATCTCTTGATGAAGGAATAAACTTTGCAAAATCAGTTATTGAGAATATAGAGCCTGTGCCTAAATTTGCCATTAGCGGGCTTTTAAGGAATTGCAGGAAATTAAATGATTACTCTATAGCTGATAATTTAATTAACTCTAAACTTTTATCCAAAATGGATCATTTTATAGCTTTTGAAGCTATCTATTATTTTGAAAATAGAGGTGAGGAAGAAAAACTTAAGCACATTTTAAGTGTAACTGAAGAAAGATATGGAAACAGTAAACCTATCCAAGAAACTTTGTTAAAGTTTTATTTAAAGTATGGTTTAATTGATGATGCAAATCGCATAAAGAATAAATTAGACAAAAGGTTAAAACTACAAGATGTAAGTCAAACTACAATTGATAAACAAATTGAAAAAGAAGTTTATGATAGATTCATTGAGTTATTTCGTAAAAATGAAGAAGAGACCAGAAAAGCTCTTCTTTCAGAACTTATCAACGGAATCACGCACGAATTCGGTCAACCTATTACAAACATCAATTGGAGGCTTCAATATTATAAGAAAACATTGCAGGATCCAATCGCAAAAGAAGAAGTAATAAAAATTTTTGATTTAGTATTGGAGGAAACATCAAGGCTTAACCAACTGGTAAAAACGATTGCCCCAATAACATCTTCAAAAGCGACCAAAACAACTTTTAATATTGTGGATGTTATCAAAAAAAGATTCAATGCTTATAAAGAGACAATGGAAGCAAATCATATTATATATGAAATACACTCTAATCCTGATGAAATTTCTCTCTACCAGGATCAAATTAAATTTGAACAGATTATCAACAATCTTATTTTAAACTCGATAGATGCCTTAATTGAGAAAGATATTCCGAATAGAGAAATACATATATCAATAAAACTATTGGTTACAGATATTTCTATTTTTTTTAGAGATAATGGAATCGGTATACCTGAAGATAAAAGAGAGAAAATCTTTATTCCTTATCATACCACGAAAAAGAAAAGTAAAGGAGAAGGTTTGGGTTTATATATAGTCTTTAACTTATTGAAAATCATGAATGGAAATATCTCGTTGGATGCAAATTATAAAAATGGTGCTCTTTTTAAAATTACAATACCAAAGAATCAAGAGGAATTATAATGGAAAACTATAAAGTTTTAATCGTAGAAGATGAAGAAAAAACAGGAGAGATATTACAAAAGGCTCTAAAAGATAAAGAAATTGACTCGGATATTGCCAGTGATGGTCAAAGGGGAGTTGAATATTTCCAAAACAATAAATACGATTTAGTAATCTTAGATCTAAAATTACCGGAACTTACAGGTGATGAAGTTTTGAAAAAAATCAGAGAAATGGATCCATATATAGAAGTCGTAGTTTATACGAATTATGATGAACCACCAATTATGGCTAAGTTAATAAACTTACATACTACTGGTTTTTATAAAAAAGGTGCAGATTCAGACTTATGGGAATTTGTGGACTTCATAAGAGCAAAACTAATGCCTTTGTCTCCAGAAGAAACAAAAGAAATTTTAAATAGAATATTGAACTAAGAAGGTTAAAGAAATGAATTACTTTTTAGATACAAATTCTCTCTGGTATTTATTAGATAGTATAAGCAAATCGAAGAATATACCGCTTGAGCCTATGTTAAAAGATGAGAATGGAAATTACACCTTTACAATCTCTGAAATTACTTCTCTGGAAATATATTCTGTATTAGGAAAAAATGGAAGAGGCTCTTCCTTACAAAAAAATATCTGCACTCGTAAATTAAAAAGTGATGGAAGCATAGAATGTGGTCAAGAATGGTTTGAGTTAGCTAAAAAAAAGATTTCAAATCCTTTATTACAACAATACGCGAAGCTTATTCATGATATGGAAGCAGGTAGAGGATTTATAAAAACGAATATAATAAAAATAGATACAAGCACCATTACTAAAAGCCGTAACCTTTTAACAAAATATGCCGGTCAGTATGATTTTCAATCATTGGACTCTTTGGTAACAGCCTCTTTCTTAGAAGCAAAAATAGATGATGATTGGACAATTGTTACTTCAGATAAAAAATTGCAGAATGTTCTAAAGCAAGAAAATTTAACAATCTATGACTCCCTAAAGGGAACAACGATCTAACCATGAACTCATTTATCGAAACACAATTCCCCGTTTCACGGGTTTCCAAAGAATCCTACAAAGAGCGTATGGCAAACTACAGCCAGACTTTGACAGGTCTTGGCAAGTGGTGGGGACGTAAGCCTTTGATTCTTGTGCGAGCTACCCTTTTAGGTCTTTTGATGCCTACTTCTAATAATCCGGTTCGAGATAGAGAAATTTTCTTAAAAATTCTCACGATGGATGAAGATGGTCTCTGGGAGAGGAAAAATAAACCTTTAAGTGCTAAAGAAGTTTATAATATTCTAACTGATGAATTTCACGAAGGTAGAGTTTTTATTAAAATAGATAATTATTCCGATGTGTTTCCTACCTTTAAAGAAGTATCACGGGAGGCTTTTTTAAGTCGTTATATTACTGAGAAAAATGGTTCGTATCGATGGATTAAATCGCTGGATAAAAAAGAAAAGCTAAGTCTGGAACGCTTTGCTTTTGACTGTCTCTATTATGATGAAAAGCTAAATTATTGTGCAAGACCCGAACAAATCGAAGGTCCTTCCAAAGAATCATGGAAAGAGATTAATAAACATCTCGGAACCAATGCGAATTCAATTGTAGAACTTACACAAGAGCTTGGCAAAAAGCAATTTGGTTCTATTCCGCGTGTGGGCGATGCGTTTTGTGGTGGTGGTAGCATTCCTTTTGAAGCAGCAAGAATGGGTTGTGATGTTTATGCCAGTGATTTGAATCCGGTGGCAGCACTGTTGACCTGGGCAGCTTTGAATATTGTTGGTGGTGGAGAAGAAGTTGCTACACAGGTCAAAGAAGCACAAAAAGAAATCTATGAGGCTGTAGACAAACAGGTAACAGAATGGGGCATTGAGCACAACGAATTTTTCCATCGTGCGGATGCTTACCTCTATTGTGTGGAAGTGGAAGACCCCGAAACAGGCTGGAAAGTGCCACTGGCTCCGAGCTGGGTAATTGGAGAAAAGACAAAGACGGTGGCAATTCTTGTTCCAGACGAGAAAAACAAGCGTTATGAGATTCAGGTAAAAATGGATGCTACTCCTGCGGAAATGAAAGCAGCCAAGCAGGGAACTGTTGTAAAGGGCTATGTTATTCATCCAAAAAATCCCAATCGGATTCCTATGGATCTGGTGCGAAGAGAAAACAAAGGCGGTTTACGTCTCTGGGAGAATGATGATATAATTCCACGTCCTGACGATGTGTTTCAGGAAAGGTTGTATTGTATTCGTTATGTAGTGAAGTCTTTATCAGAAAGGATTTGGGATTTTTGCAAGTTTGCAAAAGATACCGATTTTTCCATCTATAAGAAGATTTATTTGGAACCCAAAAAAGAGTTGTTAAAAAAAATGGCAACTAGTCTGAAAGTCGTATCTGATAATTTTCTTTTTTCGATTGATACAGAGAAAATTAAAGAGCTTATTTCTGATAAATCAAAAGAAATAGCTATTACTACAGAAAATTTGGTGTTAGCTTTTTATACTCTCGAATCCTGTAAGCATTTTGAGCTTCGTGAGGATGGAGAAGAATATTTATATTTTGAAAAAAATGTTTATGGTATTGTATTACAGGTTAAACTTAGCTATGGGACAGACGAGTTAGCTTTATTGGATTTTACAATTCAGAAAGCAAAACCTAAAGAAGGAAGTGAGGATTTAATTACCGATAAAACACCCGAAGAAGCCATTGCACTATTATTAGAATCTAATGCGAAATCTTCAGACTACCGCTACTATACCACCCCCACCCCTGAAGACATAGAACGAGAAAAGAAAGCCTACCAACTCATAAAAGAACGCTTTTCCGACTGGCAAGAAAAAGGTTATATTCCTTCTAAGAAAATAGAGCCGGGTGACGAAACCTCAAGACTTCAACGCGAAAAAGGCTGGACCCACTGGCACCAATTATTCAATCCGAGACAGTTGCTGGTAAATGGGTTAATTATGAGTTGTGTTAATAATTTTAAAAAACAAGAAATTGTAGTATTAATTCAATTAATTATTGGTAGAGCAACAAATTGGAATAGTAGTTTATGTATTTGGGATCCTCATCATACAAGGGAAAAAACAGCAATGACTTTCCTTAACCAGGCATTAAATACTATGCTTAATTTCCCAGCTGCTTCTTTATTATCATTATCTACTTCTATTAATTTTCCAATTGGAAATGAACACTCTGTTTTCTCATCATCATGTAATGTTTCTGTTAAAAGCATTAGTGATAATACTTTTTATAATAATATTTGGATAACAGACCCACCTTATGCCGACGCTGTCAACTATCATGAGCTAACAGAGTTCTTCCTTGCCTGGTATGAGAAGCATTTGCCGAAGTTGTTTCCTGATTGGTATACGGATTCCAAGCGTGCTCTGGCGATTAAGGGTCAGGGGGAAAGTTTTCGGATTTCTATGGTGGAGGCTTACTCTAACTTAAAAAATAATATGCCGGATAACGGAATGCAGGTGGTGATGTTTACGCATCAGGATGCGAGTGTCTGGGCAGATTTAGCCTTGATTCTCTGGGCAAGTGGATTGAAGGTAACAGCAGCGTGGACGATAGCTACGGAAACTACATCGGCTCTCAAAGAAGGTAATTATGTTCAGGGGACTGTGCTTTTGGTTCTTCGTAAGAACACTTCCGAAGAAACCGCTTTCTTAGACGAACTCAACCAGCTCATCGAAGACGAAGTCAAAATACAAATCGACTCCATGCACAAAGTCGAAGACAAAGAGGAACCTAACTTTTCCGACACAGATTACCAGCTTGCCGCTTATGCAGCATCCCTGCGGATTCTCACCGGATATAAAAAAATCGAAGACATAGACGTTCAAAGGGAACTTTCTAAAACCAAAAAGAAAGGTGAAGTTTCCGAGCTGGAAAAAACAATAGAAAACGCCAAAAAGATTGCAGCCTCATATCTCATTCCCACAGGAATCGATAAAGCCAACTGGCTTGATCTCAGCGGTGAAGAGCGTTTCTTTCTTAAAGGACTCGATATGGAAGCCAAAGGGGAAAATAAACTCGGTGCTTATCAGGAGCTTGCCCGCGGCTACGGACTCAGGGAATATAAGGACTTACTCGGAAGTTCCCATGCCAACCAGGTAAAACTCAAAACACCGGAAGAATTCGGCACAAGCCAACTCTCCGGAGAAGGCTTTGCCATAACCTCCACCCGCCATTGTTTGTATGCACTCCTTTTGACTGTAAAGGAGGAATCACCCAGAGCCGGAGTCAACTGGCTTAAAGTAGAACTGGAAAATTTCAGCCAGAAAAAAACACTGGTTAAAGCAATCTTAGAATATCTGGAAAGGTTCAAGTATAGCCTGCCCCACTGGGAGGTTTACAGCGAAAAAGCCACTCAGGTTAAAGCGATGATTGAGAGTGAGTTGGAGTAGAAAGAGATGATAAACGAAAACTTTTATAAAATTATCAATCAAGAATTTGATGCTATAATAGAGAAATACAAAGAGGAAGAAAACTTTCGAACTAAACTGAAGCAAGAAGAACAAAAAAAAGCCTATGCTTTTATGATCTGGTTTTTAGAGTTCTACGGGAAAATTCCAAGAGTTAGAGAAGAAATAGTAGATGGTCCCGGTGACTTTTCCTGTGACATTATCTTTCCCAAAGTAGATTACCAGAATGAAACCGTTTATTATGTAGTACAATCTAAATGGAATTCTGAATCGAATTGTAATAAAATGATTAGTTCAGATGAGATAAAAAAAACTCTGAACGATTTTGATACTATTTTACGGGGTTCTAAAACAGAATCTAAAAATGAAAGATTCAATGAAAGAATCAAAGGTTTACAAAACCATCTGGATAAAAACGGAAAGGTAGAGTTTTTATTTATAACCCTCAGTAAGAATAATCCCGATGTAGAAGAAAATCTAAGTGGTTTTGAAAAAGCAAACCCCAATATGTTTGTTAGAGTTTTTGATATACACCATATCAAAAAAGATTTCATAGATGTAAGATATAAGAAGTTAGAAAGGTTGGATCTATTAAAAAGAAGAACAAATCCTATCAATGATAAAATTACAATCCAATTAGAACGACTCGGAACAAATAACAATCAGATACAGATAAAAAAGCCATTTGATGCTTACATTTTTCTCGTTAGACCCAAATTGGTTTATGAGTTATTTAATAAATACGGCTATAGCCTGTTTATAGAAAATGTTAGAAATCCTATCAAAGACTCAGATATAAACAAGAGAATGCAGGAAACTTTACTCAAAGAACCTGCATACTTCTGGTATTATAATAACGGAATCACAGCAATTTCCAGCCTGATTCCTGAGCTGAGTAAACAAGCCAAAGAAATTGAAATTACAGGTCTACAAATTATTAACGGTGCACAAACTGTCCACGCTGTTTATAAAGCTTATAGCGAAGCTTCAACTACAGAACGTCAAAAAATAGACGAAGAAGTTCTTCTTACGTTTCGCTTATACAAATCTGCCGGTGAAGACTTTGATAGAAAAGTTACCAAATATACCAACGCTCAAAACCCTATGAGTGACAGGGACTTCTGGGCAAATGACCCGGTGCAAATTCGTTTGCAAGAAGAGTCTTATAATACACAATTTTGGTACCAAAAAAGAAGGGATGAATTCGTTGAAGTTCCGGAAGATGTTACTGTTTTAGATAATAAATTAATGGCAGGAATATATATAAGTTTTTTTTATCAAATTCCCTTTATCGCAAAGCAGGCTTTTAAGGACGAAGCTATTAAGAGGTATGATGCTCTATTTTTATCCAAGAAAGAAGATGATAAGTTTGGTTGGTATGAAATGATTTTCAATAAGGAAACAGAATACAAAGATTTACTGATTGCCGAACATATATATTTTTATATTGAAAAATTATTACCTAAGAGTGGTTTTTATGATAACCTCCAACTCAGTATTTTGGGTTTATTTAAAATTGTTTTTGAAAAATACCTTTCTTTAAAATTTCCTCAAATCAATGAAATTGATACAATAGATTATATTTATAAATGTTTTCAAAAAGAAGATTATACAGAGCTAAGTGAAGTAACAAAATTTATGCAAAACTATATTCACGAAAATTATAAATTAGAAGAAATTCAAGATGATGACTGGTTTTTAAATAAAGAATTTATGAGACTCAAAGTATTGTTGCCAGATAAGTTGAAGTTAAAGGATATGGAAGGAAAATGATATACGACAATAAAATAGAACAAATTTATGTTCCATTAAAAAATCTATTTTTAGATCATAAGAACTTTCGCTTTAAAGAAAAAGCACAAGCATTAAATAACCTAAAATCCGGCGAAGAGTTTTCAGATAGAATTCAGAATAAAATTTTAAACCTACTAATTGATAAAGAGCAGGGAATAAGTGATCTTCTAATTAGTTTCAAAGCCAATGGTTTTATAAATGTAAATCAAATTTATGTAAAAAAAATCAATGATGAAAAGTATTTAGTCATTGAGGGAAATAGAAGAGTTGCAACATTAAAATACTTAGAAAAAAAATCAAAAGATGAATTTCCCGAATTAGGAAAATTAGATCCGGAGGTATTCAACGGTGTTCCTGTTGTAATTTATCCATATGAAGAATTGGAAGAACATCTCATTCTTGCCGGTCTTGATCATATAACTGGAAAAAAAAATTGGCCATCCGTAAATCGTGCAGAATACTTTTATTCATTAATAAAAGATCTTAATAAAAGTCAGGAATATATAGTTGAAAGGCTTGCTGACATTACCAAACATGAAGTTAGACGTTCACTAAGAACTCTTGCTTTGATAAAATTATTTAGAAAAAGCGAATATTTTAATGATAGTATTGAAGATGTGAAATATACTATTTTTCGAGAAATTACATCTAAACCCGATTTAAGAGAATGGTTAAGTCTGGAATTTGAAAATGAAGAAGCGTGTGATTTAATACATTATAATAAAACAAATATTGAAAAGATTTTTTCCTGGATTAGCTCTGTAGATAGAGATCCCATTCTAAAAGATGCTGGAGATATTGGAAAATTAAATAAAATTATTGTAGATCCTAATGCATTAGATATTTTAGAAGACTCAAACGATTTGGAAAAAGCCCTTCATAATTCAAAACATGCAGCGAGGGAAAATGTAAAAGATAATCTTAAAAAAGCAACGGCATACATTGAAAGTATTAAAAACTTCTCTGTTTATTTAGAGAAAAATGATTTAGTAGATATTATTGAAATTGAGAGAACAGCAAGAGAAATTTCGTATACAATCAGTGAAGAACAAAACACTTACAAGCAAAAAGCTGTTATTCTAAATCCTTTAAAACCTAAATCTCATTTTACTAACATACATATTAGTGACTATAAACTTTTAAAAAATTTAAAAATTGAAAATCCGGGCAGAATTAATATTTTTGCCGGTGCAAATAATAGAGGTAAGACAAGTATCCTGGAAGCTATTTATTATCTTGCCAATTTAAATGAACCATTTGAATTTTTAGAAAGTTTAAGCAACAGGGGAAAGATCTACAATAATCCATATAGTGAATGGATTTCTGAAAACACACATAATCTTACAATCAGTGGTAATTACTCTGGTGACGACTATTTATTAACTACTTCTCAAGAACAAGAGAAAGATCCAGAAATTGATAAAAAGTCTTATATTTCCAGTATTTTTTTAAAAGCTAAAAGAGAAAATGAGGAAGAGCTTTCTTCAAAAATCCAGTTATTTAAACCCTTTGAAACAAAAGTTTTTTATGAAGATGCTTATAAAATATGTAATATATCTTATTCAACTCCATTTAATATGAACTTAGAAAATTTTGTAAAAAAATATTATCCTTCAAATGAAAGCTTTATAATTGAAGTAATAGACTTTATCAAAGAAAATATTGATTCTGAAGTTGAAGATATTCGCTACTCTCCAAAACTTCAAAGGTTTAATGTTATAAAGAAAAAAGAAACTATTGATCTTTCAATGTTTGGTTCTGGAATGCAATTTATCTTTTATACCAGTATCTTGTTTTCTAACTCTAAAAATGGAGTAGTCTTAATTGATGAGTTAGAAAACGGAATTCACTATAGACTATTAAAACAATATACTTTATTTTTACAAAAGCTAGCAGAAAAATATAATGTTCAGGTATTTGCCACTTCTCATAGTCGGGAGTGCATAGACGCTTTTCTATTAAATTATTATAATAATGATGATATAGTAGGTTATGCTTTATACCAAGATGAAAAGGATCAATTAAATGCAGATAGGGTTTCCGGTAGAGATTTTCAAAAGTTCATAGAAAAATTTAATTTTGATTTGAGGGGGGAGTAACATGAAAAAAGTTTTAATCTGTTTTTGTGAAGGTCCCCATGATAGAGCGTTTTTATCCAAAATACTAAAAAATAATCTTGATTTTAAAGACTATAAAGGCAAAATCAATGATTTGCCTCCGGTATTCAAGTACATACAAAATGACTTAAACCAATTAGATATTTCTGAGTTAAAACTGGCTGATAAAATTATGCCTGATATTCCTTATATCTTTGAAAAAGAAGAACAGATGATTGCAATATATGCAATGACCGGGATTACTGAGATAATAAACAAAAAGAAAAATGATTATGAAATAAGTTCTCAATTAATAGAAAAAATTTCTGAAATAACTGAGTTATCAAATGAAAATAAAGAGAATATTAAAGGGCTCAGATATAAAACTAAAGAAAGGTTATTCAATAAAATTCAGGAAAAAATCCCAAATTTAAATCCAGAAATAAAAACCTTGATAGAATCAAAAGCAAAGCACAAAAGACTGATTTATTTATTAGATACTTTCTTAGACTACGAATCTCAGGCTCGACTCATTAAAAATAAACCTCAAACAATCAATATACCTTTTCATTTTGCATTCTTTTTTGATGCAGACGATGACACGGTTGATGATAGATTAAAAGAATTTATAGAATGTTATAAAGATGAATTTAACTTAGATGATTCTTTTAAGCCTTCCCAAAAAAATTCTATTGATGGAAGGAGTATTGGTATTTTTGTTTTTACAAAACCGGAACAAGAATCCGGAGATCTTGAGGATATATTGCTACCTATGGTAAATAATAAATATCCGGAATTATTAAAAGAATCTAAAGAATTAATCCAAAAATACAAGCCAGCAAAAGATAAATATGATGAAGATAAAGCAATCCTGGGAGTTGCAGGACAAACCAAAAATGCGGGAGTCGCAGTTCATGTAGCAATAGAAAGAAGTGACTTGATTCCTGATGATGAATTGAAATCCAATATTGTAGTAAAAAAAATAGAAAACTTTTTTCAGGATATGCTAAGTTAAATGCTGAATAGATACTCCTCACGCATAGCCAAACTCGAAAAGAAGTTCTTAGGACAAAGTTTTTTAAATGAAAAACTAAAGCACGCAGACTATTACGACAGGATCGCTGGATATTTTAGTCCTTCCATTTTACAAATCGCCGGTGAATCTTTGGGATCATTAAAAAGATGTCGAATGGTGTGTAACTCCCAAATCGTTTTCAGCCATATTTCCGAAAATCAGAAAATTTCAGAATCTGCTTTTAAAGCAGAAATCTGGAAGGAATGGTGTGCAATGGAACCGGAGAAAATAAATATACCCGGAACTCTTTTGGAAACTCTATACTATTTATTAGATAAAAAAGACAAACAAACCGGAGAGAAGTTTTTAGAGATCCGAATTTTACCTGATGATTTCTTTGGTTTAATTCATGGCAAAGCAGGAGTGATAACCTATAAAAATGGAACAAAAACCAGTTTTATGGGTAGTGCAAATGAATCACTAAATGGTTGGAAATTAAATTATGAATTGGTCTGGGAAGATGACTCACAAGATTCCGTAAAATGGGTAGAAAATGAATTTTCTGCACTCTGGGGACATCATTCTGCATTCCCATTAACAAAAGAAGTCATAAATGATATTAAAAGAAATGCTAATAGAACAATACAAACTGTAAAAGACTGGCAGGAGCAACCGGAAGTAGCAGCACCAATTGTAGAGTCTCCTGTCTATCGTAAGCATAATGGCTTATGGAACCACCAAAAATATTTTGTCTCCAAAGCTTTTCATGATCATATTCAATACAATGGTGCAAGATATATTCTTGCCGACCAGGTAGGTTTGGGAAAAACTCTGCAACTTGCTATGTCAGCATTATTAATGGCTCTCTATGGAGATTTTCCTGTCCTTGTAATTGCCCCCAAAACTCTATTAAAGCAATGGCAGGAAGAATTTAGATCTTTATTAGATGCTCCTTCTGCCATTTGGACGGGAAAAAACTGGGTAGATGAAATGGGAATAGAGTATGAAAAAAAAGGCCATGCCGGAATCAAAAATTGTCCCAGAAAGATTGGTATAGTTTCACAGGGATTATTTTCTAGTAAAAGTAAAGCAGTCGAATATCTTTTGCAACAACAATATGAGTGTATTATTTTAGATGAAGCACACAGAGCCAGAAGAACAAACCTTAATGCAAAAATAGAAGAAGAAAGAAATCCTAAGCTAAATAACTTAATGAGCTATATGACTAAAATTACAAAAAAAACAAAAAGCTTATTATTGGCGACAGCAACACCAGTGCAAATTCATCCAGTTGAAGCTTGGGATTTGCTCTCATTATTGGCAGTAGGCAAGGAACGTATAATTGGAAACATTTACAGTAAATGGAGTGAGCCAGGACTTGCTCTGGATGCAGTGATGGGAAATGTTACTAAAATGGAAATATCAGAATTCTGGCAATGGTTATATAATCCTTTTCCTCCAGCGGAAGAAAAAACAAGAAAAGGAAAAGCAGATTTTAGTATACTAAGAGATTCCTTAAATCTTAAAAAGGATGAATTCATTGCTAATATTGATAGTTTTTCTGAATTACGTCCTCCGGATAAAAGACGAATCGAAGGAATTAAAGAATATTTTTTTCAGGATCACAACCCTTTTATTCGCTATATAGTAAGAAGAACCAGAAGTTATTTAGAAGAAACAATAGATCCAGAAACGCAAAAACCATTTTTGCCTAAAGTTGAAGTTATTCTGTTTGGTGAGAACGATTCCGAAGCTGTAGAATTAACATCTTACCTGGAAGATGCTTATCAACTAGCCAGAGAATACTGCGAATCCTTATCTGAAAATAAAACAGCAACCGGCTTCTTTAAAACTTTGTTACTTCGGAGAATTGGAAGTTCTATAGAAGCAGGTAGACAAACAATAGAGAAACTTTTAAATCCTAAAGAACAGGAAATGGAAGAATTTTGGGAAGAAGAAGATGAAGGTGATGATGAAAGGGAGAGTGAAGAGTTATCCAGCAAAGAAATTCTAGTTAAACTCTTAAAAACATTAAAAGCCAATAATACAGTTGATCCAAAAGTTCAGTTAGTTTATGATATACTAGTAAATGGTGTAAATGGTACGGAACCCTGGCTAAATAGAGGTTGTATTATTTTTTCCAGTTATTATGCAAGTGCTTATTGGCTTGCCATGGAGTTATCGAAAAGAATTCCTGAGATAAAGATTGGTTTGTATGCAGGATCCAATAAATCCATGCTAATAGAAAATGAGAAAGGCTATCGTATCGATAGAGAAGAAATCAAGACCCGCGTAAAAAACTATGAACTTAAATTAATCATCGGTACTGATGCAGCAAGCGAAGGTTTAAATTTACAAACTCTCGGAACACTTATCAATTTAGATTTGCCCTGGAATCCTACACGCTTAGAGCAAAGAAAAGGAAGAATTCAAAGAATTGGACAAAAATACTCTAAAGTCTACATATACAATATGAGGTATAAAGATTCTGTTGAAGATGATGTGCATAAAGCTTTATCCTCTCGCTTAGAGAGTATTCATACCTTATTTGGACAACTTCCTGATACCTTAGAGGACGTATGGATTCAATCAGCGATGGGAAAAATTGAAGAAGCTAAACTTATATTAGACTCAGTTCCAGAAAAGCATCCTTTTGATATTAAATACAATACCTCAGCATTTGTTCAGGGAGAATTTTGGGAGCAATGCTCAAATGTCTTGAATAACCTTGAGAAATTAGATCAGTTAAAAACTACCTGGTGAAATAAAAACTGTAAATAAATTTGTATTTTTTCGTGTCCTCTAAAAAAAGTATAAAAAAACAGGAATTTTCCAATTTTTTTTAAGAATTTTTTAGAAAAATTTTATGTCTCAAAAAACTGCATATACTCAACGTAGAGACACAGAAGACCTACCCCGCAGTCTTACCTTATCTCTATAGAAAATTTTAATTCTGAGCAAATTTAAAGCCTTAAAAATCAAGAAGAACTCCAGAAAACACGAGGAGCCTTCGTTAAATCTATAAAATCTTTATATTTTCTCTAATGATCTCTATATTGTTTTCCGCATTCTGGAAAGCCATTTCCATGAAATAGAAAACTTTTTCCGTAAAGCGGAAAGTGTTTTCCATTGTACGGAAACACTTTTCCACCCGATGGAAAGAAAAAGCTTAGTATATATTTAGCATAGTAATTTTATGAAATTTATGAAATTTACGTTTGACAAAAAAACTCGCTCTGTTAATTTATAAATTATCCTAAAAGGAGGTATACAGATGGCAACTGAATTAAGAGAACGCAAAAAAGTAAGACCAAATATTTCTTTTGTAGTTAATGAAGCTTTGAGAGAAGAGTTTGAAGACTATGTTAATGAGTATGATAGCAATATCACCGATGTTTGCAGGACAGCATTGGTTGAGTATTTAGAAAAGCGTAGAAAGTTGCCAAAAGGAAAATCTGATAAATAGATTCTTTTGGCTTCCTCTGTGGGATGGAAGCAATGTGGTATCGGGATGACTGGATTTGAACCAGCGACCCCTTCGTCCCGAACGAAGTGCGCTACCGCTGCGCTACATCCCGTATCTTTCCATGCTTTTTTCTTTTTCGTTTTTTTCAAGTAGTTTATTCTGACTGTAAAAATAATTCTTTTAAAAACCGCACTTCTCAAAGAAAATAATATCTTACTGCAAATATTTTCTATTTTATTTGTTTTCCCAAAAAAGGAGATAATTAGAGTATTCCTAAGCAAACAAAAAACCCTGCCTTTCTCTATGGTAGGGATTAAAGAGAGATTCATTTATAAGATGAGGAAATTATTCCTGTTTGTTATATTCGCAACCTATAATTTATTTTCAGACACTATTTTTCTGAAAAATGGCAGGGTTATAGATGATGTTCGGGTCTCAATCGATGATCGACATCTCATTACTACGGATAAAAATGGTAGAAACGCAAAGTATAAGAAGTTTACTATAAAGTCTCTTAAACCCCAGCAATTCTCGGTGATGCTACCTCGGCACCATTTTAAATTGTTCCGGGTCGAACACAAAGAGCAGAAGATTTTTCCATGACTCAAAGTAGATCATATTTACCGAATCGATATGGTAGCCATACTCAATGGCAATTGCTATGTGATGGAGTTTAAGGTAAATGAAATGACACCGGAAGACAAAGCCCTTGTGCAGCTAAAAGAAAGAAGATACCACGAGAAATATGTAGGCTATGAAAGTACACATCTCCACTCCGGCAACGTTCAGAATATCTACCTCATGGGTATAGAGTTTAGCAAGACCGATAGAAATATTACAGCTTATGACTGGGAAAAAGTGGAAAAATAGTCTTATACGGGCGGTCCGGTAATAATAAAAGGAGATCTTAACTATGAAAACATTTATTCTGGGGGGCTATGGTAATACCGGCTATCTTATAAGCCGACTTTTACTACAGCATTCGAATACAGAAATTGTTATAGGAGCGAGAAATAAGGTAAAGGTGGAAGAAGCTGCTCTCTCTTTAAATCAGGAATTTAATACAAACAGAGTTAGTTTTAAAGAGTTGGATGCTGGAAGTAGGGAAAGCTTGAAAGAAGCTTTTCGGTCTTCTGATATTGTTGTAGTGGCTTCCAGCACTATTGAATTTACTAAAAATGTAGTTGAAGCCTGTTTGGATTCGAATTGTGATTATCTCGACCTACAACTTTCATCTCCTTCCAAACATAAAATTCTGGAAGCTTTCAAAGGCCGAATTAATTCTGATAAGAGATGCTTTATCACCGATGGAGGTTTTCATCCGGGAGTTCCGGCTGCCATGGTGCGTTATGCTGCCACACAGTTTGAGAACTTATCTTCTGCCAATGTTTACGGGGCTTTTCGAATCAACTGGAAAGAGTTAAAATTTTCCGAGTCCACTATATTAGAATTCGTGGATGAACTAAAATATTTTGACCCTAAAGCTTTTATAGATAAGGAATGGAAGCAAATGAGTTATAGCAAAGTTCCCAAATATGACTTCGGAAAAAACTTCAGGGAGCAATATGCAACTCCTATGTATATGAAGGAGTTGGACTCACTTCCCTCAGAAATTCCCTCCCTAAAGGAAACCGGTTTTTATATCGCAGGCTTTAACCCGTTCACGGACTATTTTGTTCTGCCCCTGACTCTTCTTTTGTTAAAAGTATTGGGTGAAGCAAGTATTCCTTTTATTTCCCGATTTTTCTTCTGGAGCCTAAAGACTTTTACAAAACCTCCCTTTGCTGCCACCCTGCAACTGCTGGCCAGAGGGAGAAGGGAAGGGCAGGCAAAAGAAATGAAGATGGTTTTAGAACATGAGGAGGCTTATGTATTAACCGCTGTTCCGGTTGTCGCCTGCCTTCTACAATATTTTTCCGGAAATCGGAAAGAGGGCTTGCACTTTCAGGCACAATTTGTAGAGCCTGAGACATTTTTTAAAGATATCGAACGACTCGGAATTCGAAGTTATAGGAGTTAAGAATTGTTGACACGGAGGGTTTAAAGGTCAGGTGAAATTCACCCAACCTGTATTTCCTGTTGTTCAGGGCTTTTTTTCTTCGGGTTTGGTATCGGTTTCTAATTTATTTTCCGTTTTCGCAGTGTTTTCTTCTTCTCCGAACCATTTGCTTTCTGCAGTTTTAAACTCCTGGGGAACTTCTACTTCCATAGTTTTACAGGCTAATACTGTATATCGAATAGCTCCCTGAAAAAGATGCAGACTATAGTAATAATTCCTTTCTCTTTCAAATTTTTCTGCGTTTACATGGCGGGAACGGGCCAGGTTCAGATAACGGTTAGCTTTATATGTCTTCTGAAGCTTATCTTTTTTATCTCCCTCCTTAGCTGTATCAGAATGCAGATCGGATACATATGCAGAGCTAAAATGGTCGATAATCTGGCTTGAGAGTTTAGAAAGATAGGCTGTATAGGCTTTTTCTGTCTCTTTTAGCTCTATCCTGGCAGCATTCACCGCTTTTAAAGTCTTATCCCGGTTGGTCCCTCTAAAAGCCGAATCTGCTGACTTATAGGCATCTTCAAAGCTTTTATACTTCTGGGATACTTCCGAATCTGTAAATAGCTGCTGTACTGAATTCAGATTTTTGTAGTGGCTATCCAGAATTTTTTTGGAATCAGAAAGCCTGTCAGCAGACAGGCTCATAACAAGGCATAAAAATGCGCTGAATATAAATACTCTTTGCATATTTTATTTCTTATCCCCGTTTGTAGCAGGAGTATCGGTTGTAGCATCACCGGAAGTCGGATTAGTAGCAGCAGGGGTATCGGAACTTTGAGAGTCAGGTTTTGCATTTGAAATATATTTTTCCTGTCTTAGCTCAGAATCAGTTTGTTCCAGAATAGATTCCCTGTTATAGGTAAGGATTCCAAAATTATCATCGTTTACTTCTAAAAGGTCTACCTTGGAAGCATCTTTGCTGATTGGAGAAGCCACTACCTTATCTAAAAGCCCATTCTCAACATAGACAGTAAGTTTATGCTTCATTTTATCGTAGGCATCCGGAGTGTTTTCTTCGATCTGTTTTTTCAAATCATCAAAATAAACTTTCTTATAGGCTTTTTTATCCCTATCCGGTGTCTTGTATTCTATTAAAGAAGCGAGCACAAACTTTCTGGCAAGACGGGAAGAGTTTAAAGACCTCGAATACAGGTTTAATTTATTTCTATACTGATAAGGTGAATTGTTATTGGCTCTTAAAATTGTGTCTTCAGCAATTCTCAGGTCTCTGCTGGCCAGTTTCAGAAGGTGTTTTGCCATTCTATCTTCGGTGCGGACTATTTTCACCTGAGCATATTCTAAAAGGCTATTGGAGTCTTTTATATGCTTTTCAAGGGATGATTTGAATAAAGCCACCAGTGTCCCCTGAGAGGAACGTAAGGGAGGAAAAGCAGCTTTATAGTCCCCTTTAAGATAAAATGTATTCCCCTGGAAATCCAGACGATTCGCCTTTATCATCTCATAGTAATAGTAATTGTTTTTACCCTGTGTTTTTGGTTGGTCGGCAGAAGCATCTGTAGCAGCATCTGATTTTGTTTCAGTTTTCGCTCCGGCAGGTGGAGCAAGATTACTTACTACCACGTTTATCAACTCCATGTATTTCCGGTTTTCAGCGATTAGATTCTTCAGGTTATCGGCATCAGGGCTGACTGCAAAAACATTATAGCTTGCAACAAAAAGGCACAGTACGATCCATTTTACTTGTTTCATGGTTCCCCACTCATTCATATTTTTCTATGTACTAATTTCGGTCTTCTGAAAACACAGACTTATCATTTTTTCTTGCCACGAATGTACTTATCAGCAAAGGCCTCTTTTTCTTTCTGTTCTTCTTTCTTTTTTTCCTCTTCCTTTTTTTCTTCTGCTTCTTTCTTTTCTTCCGCCTCTTTTTTCTGTTCTTCTTTCTTCGCTTCCTCCTCGGCTTTTTTTGCAGCTTTCGTTTCAGCGGCTTTGGCTTTTCTTTCTTCCAATTTTTTTACTATATGAGGTGCCAGGAAATAAGCTACGAAAGCGGTAATTAGAGAGGTAGCATAGATAGAGATTGAAAACTGCTGTTCAGTTATCCGCAGTTTAAGCAGGAATAATAAGTGAAGGATTGAAAAATAAAGAGCGGGCAGGGTAATAATTATCAGGATACGAAATAAAGTTACTTTCATAGGAACTCCGAAATAATAGAAATACAGTTCCTGGTAATTCTGAAAGGAAAAGAAAAATTATTAGCTTTAAATTTTAAGCAGCTTCGCGGTTTTTTTTAGCTTGAGAAGATTCGAAAAAGTCAGCGAATTTGGCTGTCAATTCAAGAAGGAATAGGAAGTAGCGACTATCCGCATGACCGCCTTTTACCTGTAAGCAGAGGTTTTGACCGTATATTTCAATGGATACATCTTTCAATCTGTGCAAAGACTCCTGGATTTCCTTCGTATTTAAAAGACCTGCGCAAAATACCTCTGAGCTTCCCTTTATCACAAAACGCTTTTCCAGTTTCTCATCTTTACATATACCATATATACGATTTAAGAAGAAACTCTCTACACTTTCCTTCATATTCTCATCCCTGAGAAGGAAATGGTATCTCCTGGGATTGGAAACCGGAATTTTGATTTGAACGAATTCCTCGCCATACTCAGAATTGCCAACTCTTTGAATGAGGGGTTGAATGGATACGGAGTGTTCTCTGAAGGTGCCATAGATAGTGGGTGTCCAGGGTTCATTTGAAGGCATGTGATAACCAAGGCCGAGTGCTTTGGCTATAGATTCCCAGATTAACCAGCGGCTTCTTTCTTTTACTCTTCTACGACTTTTAATAGCAGGAAAATAGACATAGGGTGCACCTACACCGGTTATCGCCATGAAAAAGCTTCCCAGAAATATAAGGGTTTCTTCCTTCTGACTTATGCCGGACGCAAAACAACCCATACTGAATAGTAGAGGAATAAAAATAAGTAGTTTCCAAATCTTTTGGCTTCGCATAGATTATTGCTATCGTTCTCTTATCTATAAAAAATGCAAGTTTTTTCTTCAACTTAAGTCAGTAATTTTTGAAAATATTCTATAAGGGTGTAGTTTAACCACCTTCCATCCGGGATATCTTCTGTTTTATCTGTCATAAAGCCGACGTGACCTCCACCATGAGTTAGAATACGCGTAACATTGGGAACTTTTTCCCAATTCAGTCGCAGGAATTCATCTTTGGGAATGAGAGGATCATCATCTGCATGGATAATAATTCCTTTTTGCTTGATGGTATAGATATAATTTTTACTCGAACAAACCCGGTAGTATTCTAAGGCTCCCCTGTATCCGGCGAGGGGAGCGGAAAAAATATCATCAAAATCGAACATTGTTTTCGTTTCAAAAACATGTTTCAGGGTATTGGGATTGGAATGCACTCTACCTTTTTTGATTTTTTCTTTAAAAGAACGTAAAAACCTGTCCCTGTAAAATTTTCCCCTCGGAGAATCGATATGCTCACAGCAACTTTTCAGGTCAAGGGGAGGGGAAACTGCTGAGAAGTATTTAATTCTCGGTCGATTTTTTTCTCCCAGATACTTTAAAACCATATTGGCTGAAAGAGAGAAACCGCAGAGAATTATCTTTTTGGAAAGACTTTTATACACAAAATTTTCGACTTCTTCAATATCCTCTGACTTTCCCGCGTTATAAATCAGGCCGGAAAAGCCTTCTCCTTTTCCGCAGCCCCTGAGATTCACCCGGATTACTCCATAACCGCGTTTGAGAGCCGAGGAAGCTAAAGTCACGATATAATGACTATCCGAGTTTCCCTCCATACCATGGATTAAAATCATATAATAACCATTAAAGGGGGGGGAATTCTTCCTATAACTGTCAAGTGGGGGATTATGCTCCAGCCAGAGAGAGTCTCCGGACTTATCAGAGGTATAAAGAATTATGTCTTCTGAGTAATACTGACTGGTTAAGGGATTTTCCGGAGGAAAAACCACATTAAAGATGGTCTGTATATGTTTCCCTTTTAAGAACTTTCGGGGCTTAAAATTCCTTATGAAAGAACTTCTTTCCATAGATTGATTTCATCTTTTTCCATCAGGCCTTTTTTACTGGCAAAACCTAAAAATCTCTTAAAAAAAGAGAGGTATTTTTTTCTCATAAAGACATGATTGGTATAATTATCTATTAAATAGAAATTTATAAAGTCATCTACCTCAAAATGGGTTAAATCTTCCAGAAGGATTTCTTCCGGTTCTTCCTCTGTTTCATCGAGATATAGATGCTCCAGGTATTCCAAAAGCACTTCTATCAATTCGTCATCATCGTTTATATCTGAAATTTCGAGGAATGCATCAAAAGCATTCCTCGCAGAATGCTTCTCGGCCATCAGGAAACGTGAATGGAACTGGCTAGTTTATCTACAATTCCGTATTCGATAGATTCGTTAGCACTCATGTAATGGTCTCTATCCGTGTCCTTTTCTATTCTTTCGAGAGGTTGGTTACAGGCTTCAGCCAGGATTTCATTCAACATAGCCTTAGTTTTTTTGATTTCATCTGCATGAATCTTGATATCGGTTGCCGGTGCTACAATTTGACCGCCTATGCTCGGCTGGTGAATCATTACCCTGCCACTCGGCCAGATATAACGTTCTCCCTTTTCTCCCGCACAAAGTAGAAGTGAACCCATAGAAGCAGCAAGTCCCATACAAACCGTTGCAACCGGGGAGCTTATCATTTTCATGGTGTCATAAATAGCCATTCCGGCCGTAACGGAACCTCCGGGGCTATTGATATAAAAGGTGATCTTTTTTCCCGGATCCATCATTTCGAGGTACATTAACTTATTTACGATTTCTTTAGCAGATTCGTCCATAACCGGACCCCAGAGAAAGACCTTTCTTTCTTCAAGAAACTTTCTCTGGATTTTATCTGCATTTTTTAAGTTTTCCAGCATTTCTGGAATTTCTTCATTATCTCTTTCTGGCATATAGTTCTTATTTTTCAAACTATCCTAAAAAACAAGCGAAATCCAGACAAAAGAAAGGATTTTTTCTTCCTCCCGAATGAGCTATCATTTCCTATAAAAATGAGGACTGAGCTGACAATCAGGAATGTATATTGCAAAAAATATTTGACTTAACTGCTGATATTCTTACTTTGCATTCAGAGTGAAGTTTGTTGCAAGTAAAATTTCACTATTTCAAATTTTGATAATGTAGGAAAACCACATGAAGATGAGACTTTTTATTTGTGTAATGTTTTTGGCCCTATTTGCCATGAACTGCAAAAAAGAAAATAATGAACCGGCCCCTGAAACCAAATCTACAACAGAATCCAAGCCCGCTGTTGAAGAAAAAAAAGCAGATCCTGCTTTTAAAGAGAAGGCTCTGTCTGAGTATATTAAACAATATGGAAACGCAGAATGTGCGAAAAAAGAAATTGATGGAGCTCTTAAAGATTGCAATGAAGATATGGATTGTATTCACAATAAAATCAACCAGAATTGTAATCTTTAGTAGGAATCGATTTTTTACCAGACCGGGTACATTTTGTGTCCCGGTATATAAAGGTTTAAATTTTTCCTGCTAAAAAATGAACTTCTGTACCCAGCTTTTTTGTGTCCACCCGTATCCAGTCTTCTTCTGCTATCGATTCAGAAATATTAATAATAAAGTATCCCGCATCTACCATTTTTATTAGTTCTGCATATACTTCCGGATCCAGATGTGTTCCGGATAATTCAGACATAATTTTTTTAACTTCATCGATTGTCTTGGCTCTTTTATAATCTCTGGGACAAACCAGGGCATCAAAAATATCCACCACAGCACTAATTCTTGAAACAAGAGGTAAATCTTTACCCTTAACTCCCAGGGGATAACCTGTGCCATCATATTTTTCATGATGATCCCGGATTACCATTAACTCTGCTGTATTAATCAGGGGAAAGTCTTTTGCAATTTCATAACCGAGCATGGGGTGGCGATTCATTTCCTGTCTTTCTTCCGGTGTAAACATGGCCGGTTTGGTTAACACATTTTTATCTATCCCGATTTTTCCTAAGTCATGCAGTAGCATTCCGTAATATAGTGATTCTCTATCCATCTCCGAAAGCCCCATTTTATAACCAAGTGCACTGGCAAGTACCGCTGTTCTCATTTGATGGCCTTTAGTTATATTATGAAATTCACCAAATAGTTTCATAATCATATAGACCATATTTCGAAAAACCGTCTTAGATTGGACTTCTTTTTGTTTCAGGGTTTCGAGCAGTACATTATATTTATTTGACAGCACACCAATTTCATCGTCACTAAAGGACTCTATTCTTTCGTTATAGGAAATTTCTACTCGTGTTTCTTTTGTGTTCGGAACCTCCACTTTCTTTACAATTGTATCCATAGTTCTGGAGAGTTCATTCAAAGGATCTAAAATGATATTAGAAATAATTGTATTCATCACAAGGATTAGTACCACTATCACCAGGATAGAAATAAGCATAACAAAGAGTTCTACTTTTTTTACAGCTCTATAGGTTGCATTACAGGAAAATGTGATTTCAATATCGGTTCCCGATTTTAAACCCAACTCTCCGGCTGTAAGTTCTCTGATTTGTTCCATTAGATATTTCTTATCTAATTCTATTTCCGGAAAACGGGATTCTATGAGTTTTCCATTCTTCCGGATAAAAAGAACTTCCGGATACTGTTTCATAATCTCGGCAGAAGGAGAGGTTTCGAGGTGTATAAATATTTCCTTAAATACCTTATTATCTCTCTCTTTATATTCGTCTTCAATCCAATTAGTAAGAACAAATCCGATGGTAAGTACAATAATCATAGCAGAAGTTGAAATGGGCACAAAAACCTTCTGCTTTAATACCGAATCAGTAGATTTACTCAGTTTTAAAAAGCGAAGTAAACGGAGCATTTTTAAGAGTCGAATTGCTCGTAGCACACGAATTCCCCTGAGGAGTTTAATTCCTCTGAGGGCTTTTATAGCGGGGGCTAAAATGGGTAGAATACTGAGAAGGTCTATCCAACCATAGTCCTCCCAGAAATATTGAGAGCGATTTATATATAATTTGAAGAAAAACTCGATACTGAAAATAGTTAAAATAAGAATATCCAGTTTTTCGAAAATGAGAATCGTCGAAACCTCAAGCTCAAAAGCCTTTTCAATAAAGAGAATCGAAACTGATAGTGTAACTAAAAAAAGGATAAAGCGTTCGAAAACTTTTCCGTATAAAAATTTTTCCAGCTTTTCTTTTATGGACATAAATACATGTTTCTCCCGTTTACTCTGTTAATAACGTAAGGGAGGAAATAAGAAAAGCTTTTTTTTAAATGGAGGAAATAATTTATCTCTCAAGTATATTGTATTTTCCTAATGTGTTTAAAAAAATCTTTATATTGCCGGCCTGTACATAGAAAAGGTGAAGCTTTCACTCCACCTTTTCTTTCTATTTTGTTTTGTCCTATTATCTATCTCTTTTCTTATCTCCAACCATCGTTGGTGAGTTCGCTGTGGTTTTCATAAAGACCGGCAGAACCCACAGAAGGAGCTCTTGTATGTCCGGTAAATTGCTTGTAGGTTTTGTTTGAACCAAAAGGCCATACACCCTCATATTGAGTCAGAGAACTCTGACAGACACTTAAACCACCGGCAGTATTGTATCCACATGAAGAGTGGTAAGCTACTGCATAGTCGTCTTCTCCCGGAAGGATAGCGGAAGCACCGGCCATTCCTTTATAACCCGGAACATGAGAAACAGTTACACCGGCAGTATCATTATGGTCAAAGGAAGAACGAGCTGTATTTACAATCAAAGCTTTATCCATTGCATTACCGGCATAGCCAAATGTTGCACCGTTTAAAGCACTGGCGAGTTCTGAACCACCGGAAGCAGCAGCAAGAGCGGTAACTCCGGAAATTTTGTAACCTTTGCTCGCAGCACTACCACCTAATTTATCTAACCAGTATTCGGTTGCGTAGCAGCCGGCACTGTGACAGATGATTTTCCATGTACGAAGACATAAATGGTTCCGGCAGAGAGTGAACCTGCAAAAAATAATCCAAAAGCAAGAAGGCTTAGAAGTTTCAATTTGAGAGTTTTCATTTTCTTTTCTCCGATTTAAATTTTTTAAATTTTTCTACAGGTTCTAAACTTCCCTGTTGATGATTTTAGCTTAGCATATCTTAAATTAGTATTCAATAAATTAGGGATGATTGGTAAAGCCTCTGGGACGAAAGGAAGAAAATGTGAATTTCTTGTTAAGGTTCGTTTTTTATACGACGGGTCTTTTATCGGTATTTCCCTTCATCAAAATCTACAGTCCCCTACTGGAACTTTCTAAAAATATGGTTTTCTTTTAGAAATTCGATTACGGCAAAAACCTTATCTTCCAGGTAATCTGTCCAGAAGGTAGAGATTCCGAGTAAAAGTCCGAAGATTATGCAAAGATAAAGTACATACGTTACCGGTAGTAGATCCAGAAAGTTTTTTAACAGAAAACTATTTTCACCGATTCTGTCTATATCCAAATAATCATCTTCTATCATGGCAAAAGCAATTCCGGCTATAGGCATGGCAATCGTTACACAGGTACTGATAACACAGCTAATATATTTAGGTATTGATTTTTCTTTTACGAATATGTAGGCTATAGAAGTAAGCACTGCAATCACAAGCATATATTGGGAGATATAGAGAATTGCACAAATCGTTATATAGATAACAAAACTTACCGGGATAGAAAGAATCCCGTACATCATTATGTTACTAAAAGTATCACTTATTTTTTCTGATAAACTTTTTTTTGCAGGCATTTATTTCGATTACTAAATGGCTCGAAACATGGTGAGTGATTTGGGAATAAAAACAAGAAAACCAATTATCAGGGCTGAAATGGCAGCACATAAAACAGCAGCAGCCGCGAGGTCTTTTATTTTTTTTATGGTATCATGTTTTTCCGGTGATATGAAGTCTGCCACATTTTCAATAGCAGAATTAATAATTTCCAGAACAAAAACAAAACCAATGGCAAAAACTATCGCTATCCATTCCATTGTAGAAATTTTGAAGATAAACCCGGCGAAGACTGCAAGTGTAGCAGCAAATAAATGAATTCTGGAATTGTGTTCTTCTTTCAATAAAATCTTTAGTCCATTGAATGCATATTTAAAACTCTCGATTCTTTTTCGGAAAGAAAATTTTGCCTGTTTCATATATTATTAATTCTCATTTTTTTCTATAACTTAGAAAGATTTCATCACCAACGTGGCGAACAGTTTTTAAAGTCCAGCTATTTTTGTCGAAGTCGAGGAAGGCCATATTTCCATCTACAATAGAAGGAAGGGAGTTTTGGCCGATTAGATAAGGAATAAGGGTGATATTTATCTGAGTAACCAGATTTTCTTTGAAAAAAGCATAATTTAATTTGGGTCCTCCCTCTAATAAAATCTTTTTATAGCCGAGCTTACTGAGAGCTTCTATAACTTTAGTGGGGGAGAGTTCATTTCCCTTTATACAAATAATGTCTGCAAGGGAGGATAGTTCTTCTTTTAGTTCCTTTTCATTGCCCGAAAGACAAAAAATAAGAGGTTTTTCTTCTGCAAATTGAAAAATCTTTTTTTCCTTAGAGAGAATTCCTTTTCGAATCAGAAGAACCGGTCTCGGGCTTTTGCAATTTTTTAGATAACGAATATGAACATTGGGATCATCATTTTGTATAGAATTTTTTCCGAGAATCAGTACCTCAACTTCTGAACGGTATATATCCATTTGAATTCTGTCTTCTTTTGACGAGAGCCCATACCATTTTCCATCCGGTCGAGCTACTTTTCCATCGAGGCTCATCGCCATATTAATCATTAACTCAGGCTTCATTCTTTTTTGTTAGTTCTCGGTTTATTATTGCTCGAATGGAAGAGGAGCAGGAGCCGCAGGCTGTTGCGGCACCGGTGCGAAAAGAAAGCTCCCGTAAATCTTTTACACCACTTTCTACAGCAGCAATAATATCTTTTTCACTAACCGCTTTGCAAACGCAGACATTGCGAACCCTCATAAAGGAGTAAAGTTCTAAAAGATCGATTTCGGTTTCTTCTTTCACTGATTTCTCCATTCAATAGAAAAACTAATTTACATTCTATACTGTATTAATAAGATATTATGGATCTTTTCCTTCTCCAATCTTAGCACAGGATGGATAGAGAAAAAGACATTTATTATAAAGAGACCGAATTTGATGGAAAAAAAAAGAGCTCCTCTCAGGGAAATTTTTGGCTGGTGTATGTTTGACTTTGCGAACTCATCCTATACAACCGTTATTATCAGTGTTAGTTACTGTATCATTTTTAGTGAAATTATTGTTCCTTCCGGGGATGACCCCAAAAACCCCCATAGTTATGGAAATTTTCTCTGGGCAGTTGCCCTGGCAATTTCCTATGTACTCGTAATGCTTACTGGTCCGGTTTTTGGTGCCATTACTGATTTTTCTGCCAAGAAGAAGCTTTTTTTATTTCTAAGTTATATCTTCTGCGTGATTTCTACCTCCTTACTCTGGTTGGCCGAGAAGCCCGGAGAAATCTGGTTACCTTTCGTATTGATTATTGTTTCTAACTTTATGTTTGCTTCCAGCGAAAACTTTGCTTCCTCCTTTTTACCTTCTCTCGGCCCCAAAGAAGAATTAGGAAAAATTTCGGGCTACGCCTGGGGAATTGGTTATTTCGGTGGAATTTTAAGTCTTCTTTTCGTAATGAAATTTAGCGGAGAAATTAAACCGGAGAACTATCAGAATCTTCGTCTCGTCGGACCTTTAACTGCATTTTTTTTCATGCTTTCGGGTATTCCGACCTTTCTACTCCTGAAAGAGCACCCGGTAGCCGTAAAACCGGATGCAAATATTTCTTTCATTCGAGCCGGTTTTCATCGTATTCGAGATACCCTTTATTCGATTAAGGATTTTCGGGATATGATGATATATCTTATTTCTCTTTTCTTTGCAATGGCAGCACTGGGGGTTGTCATAAGCTTTGCTTTCATCTATGGTTCCCAGGAAATAAAAATAGGGGAATTCCATAAGCAGGTTATGTTTATCCTTATCCAGGTAACAGCAGCTTTAGGTGCTTTTCTCTTCGGCATTTTGCAGGATAAGTTGGGAGCCAAGCGAACCTTTAACCTTACCCTTATCCTCTGGATTTTGGGTCTACTCTGCATCTATTGGATTCAGGCTCTGACGAATTTACTTCATTCTATGGGACTAAAGGTGGACGTACAATGGGTTTTTGTGAGTCTAACAGCACTTTCCGGTATGGGACTCGGTGCTACCCAGTCTGCCAGTCGGGCTATTGTAGGGCTTCTTTCTCCCGAATCTAAGTCCGGAGAGTTTTTTGGACTCTGGGGACTCTCTGGAAAGTTAGCTGTAGCCTTCGGCCTCTTTATTGTGGCTTATTTGCAAACAATTATTGATTTACGAAATTCTTTTCTGGTCGTGGCTTTATTTTTCTTCATTTCATTCGTCCTAACCTTCTGGATAGATGAAAAAAGAGGTTTAGAAGTTGCCCGCAACTACAAGGAGTTGGATGTATGATGCTATCAGAGGAAGAGGCAGAGCTGTATCAAAATCAGAGGCGTTTGGCTATGGCAACTATCGACGATCTAACGGAACTAAAAATACTTCTAATAGAGGCGGACATGCATGTGCCCGCTTTTGTAAATAATGCGATTTCCTATTTGAAGAAGAAGTATCTCGTTCAGGATTCGACGATAGGAGAATTACTGAGAAAAACCTTGCCCATTCGATAGATAGTTTTTTAGAACTTCTATAAGTTTTTTATCTTTATCGAACTCATTTTCCGCAAAAGTGTAGAGACTTTGCGGAGAGAAATCTTCCGGCAGGCAGGCAGAACCTAAGAAGGGAACCGAAGAAAAGGTTTCGATTACTTCTGCATTATCTTCCATGAGAGGGGAATATTTTCCGGAAAAGAAAAATCCAATTACGGGAATATTTCTCTTTCGCAAGGTTTCGATAGATAAAAGGCTATGGTTAATCGTTCCCAGTCCAGGATCTGCAAGTAGAATCAGGGGTTCTTTTATTTCTTCTATAATATCTAAAAACAAGCAGGAGCGGTTCAGGGGAACCATCAGACCACCTGCCATTTCTACCAGGACATTGGATTTTTTATGAATCTCGCAGGCGGAAAGAATGGTTTCTTTAGAAATAAATTTTCCTTCTAATTCTGCGGAAAGGTGAGGTGAGGCAGGTTTTTGCAAAGTATACAGTTCTTTGATAAAATATAAGTCGGGAAGAGAAGATAGGTTTCGAATGGTTTCCAGATCCTTTTCTTCTTCACCGGCCTGCACCGGCTTCCAATAAAAAAGGGAATATTCTCTGGCGTATTTAATCATGACGAGGGTACTAAAAATTGTTTTTCCTACGTCCGTTCCTGTGCCCGCAATCCAGATAGCCATAATTCTCAAGCCTCAAGAGAAAAAATAAATCGTCAAGGCTTTTCTGGAACAATGGGTATTGGAAGTTCCTCCGGGTTCTCTTCCTCCAGATTTTTTAAAATGAAAACTCGTTTAGCAACTTCTCCCACGCCTTTTGTGGAAAAACCATCGATGCCGCCTGCTACCAGTCCGCCGGCAATAGGAATTAAGCGGGAAAGATTAATCAGCCCTTTTTCTCCGAACTTTGTCAGAAGTCGGAATCCAACTTTCTGATTGATAGCCTGGATAAAAGAGGAGGAAACACGCTTAATTCCTTCTGTCGCCAATTTCTTACTTACATTAATTCCCAATTCTCTAACTAAATCTTTGGCTGAATTTCCTAAGAGGCAGAGAAACACAAAGCTTTTTACCCTGTTTTTAGAGGGATCCTCTCCTCCCATAATTGCAATAGCCGCAACCATTTGCATCTGGATGAAAAGGGTGGAAAGAAGACTGGAGGGAATGGCAAGTGGCAGGCTGGCTATTCCACCCATTCCGGTTAAAAAACCAATACCACCGGATTTCATGGATTGCCAGAGAATAAGGCTATCTACCTGATCTTCAAGACTTCCTTCTTTTGCCAGATATTGTTTGGCTAAAGTATCAGCTCCATCCAGACCTCCGGCGCCTTCAACAGCCTTTTCATAAAGGAAATCAAGAGCTTTTCGAAAGGCACCTTCTTCTTCCGGGAGAACAAGTATCTCTTCCTTTTTCTCTTCCATGATTACAAATTAATACTCTGCTCGATAAATTTAAAATTCTGAAGTAGATAGGTATTAAAAAAGAGAATCGAAAGTAAAAAGAGTATAAAGAGAATCACTACAATTGTACTCATGGCTATTAGCAGGCTATTCCGAACCAGTCTGTACTGTAGAAAGGAAAAACTGACAAGAAGATTACTAAAAAAAGAGGCTTCATTTTCTTTTCCGATTTTATAGTAATTTCGGATATAAAAAAGAGAAAGGAAGATAACCAAAAGAGCCAGAGAAAACCCAAATTGAACCGAATAAAGTTTTTGCAGGGTGAAAAGAGGGATATAAACCAGATTTCCGAGTAGGAAGCCCACCAGGATGATAATAATAAAGTGGAACATCATCCGGATTCCGGAGGAAATGACACTGAAAAAAGCCACCGAGCGCCCGGGGAGCTGAACATTGCTGGTTTCATCTTCTGAATTGGATGAATTATAGAGTTTTAGATACTTTGACTCCCGGTTTTTCAGCTTTTTCGTCAGATAAAAAATAGAAAAAATAGCCAGCCCTAAAAACAGAAAGTTGATAAAAAACAAACCCATACCAATGGTCTTGCTTCCAAAACGCATCACCAGAAGAGAGGTTCCAAGGTTTTTCAGGCTTAAAGGAATGGAAATTAAATGTACACTATTTCCTAAAAAAACGGCAAACCAGGCGGAATGGAGAATGGCAGCAATGGAAGATAGAGCAATGAGAACTAAAAAGGCATTGGTAAATGAATAAATTTTCAGAGCCAGAAGTACCCGACTCATCCGGTCGAGGGTATTACTCAATTTTCCATCAGTTGGGATATCCGGAGAATTTAATTTTTCATATAAATTGGAAAGGAAAAAAATTCTGGGAATTAAACCGGATTTGATATTAAAGCGGTCACAACGCTGAATTTTTTTGGCCTGTTCTCCATTTAGAAGGCCCTCTTCAATCCCGATGATATTTTCCTCAACGCAGAATCCGAGGGAGAGAAACAGGTTTTGCATTCCATATAACACTAAAAAAAAAGGAATGATGAGGCTTAGGAATAGTAATTTTGGTTTTTGATTCATGATTTTTTTATAGCACAAAAAAGGATACGACTATCCATAAAAGAACAATGATGATTCCAATAATTGCATAGACCATTAAATTTTTAGAATCTCCTTCATAGGCCTGCAATCTTTCTGTTTCCTGTTTATCATCGTCCTTGATAATACTTGCGAGGGTTTCCTGTCCTGCCATTTTAACTTTTACAGTTGGTTCCTCTTCCGTAAACGTAGCATAAATGTCTTCGGTTATTTTAACTGTAAATTCGTGGACTTCTCCCTTTTCGATACGGACAATTGAACCCGGAATTTCTTTAATGTCCCCCGTGTCTTCATCCCTTAAAAGAAGAAGTTTAATGATTCTTTCGGAAACCTCGTCGTCTTTAGAGATTCGAACCATTAACCTGTCTTTCAGTTTCAATTCATCAATTCGTTTTCCGGTGACAGGTGAAAGAATAAAACGAAACTTTCCAACCATAGCTTCGATAGGAATCGGGCCTTCTTCTAAAATCTCAGTATTTTCTTTCGCAGGTTTGGCTGTTTCCTTTTTTGCTTTATTTTCTTCTCCGATGCGAACATTTTCTGTACTAATTTCCGTATCCTCTTTCGAAACAAGGTGAACATGGGTCTTGATAGTAGGATGTGCATGGCTTCCGGTAGCTCTAATAATATTTTGTTTGAAAAGCTCCTTGAGTCTCTCGTGTTCTTCATGTTCGAGGTAATGCATTAATTCTATCATGTAATTATCTGAAGAGAAAGATTCACGTAAGGAATCAATGAGCATAGAAGTTGCACTTCGGGAAATTTCCCCTTCGAACTTTTGCTTCTGGATTCGGTTCAGGATATCCTTATAGGTGGCATATTCCGGAGCCTCCATGTGTTCTGGACTCATGGCAACAGCAGCATCATAGCTATCTACTGTTGAAGTAGTTTTATTAACCAGAATACAGAGTAGAACGTATGCTTTGAGGTCAATATCATGAGAGTATAGGTTTATAAAATAGAAGTTCCGTTCTGACATATATTTTTTTCTTCCGGGGAAATGTTTTTTTGACAATCTATCATCTCTTAGAATCCTGACAACAGATTTATATATGAGTATCGTTAATATACAAAATTTACATAAATCCTATTATACTCAGGAGAAGGGGATACAGATTTTATCCGATTTGAACATGCAGGTGGGAGAATCCGAGATAGTATCTGTGGAGGGAGCCTCCGGTGTTGGTAAATCTACCCTTTTAAATATTCTCGGAGCAATGGATAGTTATGATGAGGGAAAGGTTGAAGTTTGCTCGGAGGACCTTTCCAGGCTCTCTGAAAAGCAAAAAGAGAAGTTTCGAGCTGAAAAGATTGCATTTATTTTCCAGAGGCATCTTCTTTTACCCGATTTTACGGCTCTCGAAAATGTTATGATTCCTCTGCTGATAAACAAGGTTTCAAGGTCAAAAGCGAAACAGGAAGCAGCAGAGATGCTGGGAAGAGTAGGTCTGGGAGATAGGATGGAAAGCTTTCCTTCCCAATTATCGGGAGGAGAAAGTGCGAGAGTAGGCGTTGCCCGAGCTCTGGTGGGGCGTAAGCAGTTGGTTTTGGCCGACGAACCTACCGGGAATCTTGATAAAGAGACCTCAAAGAATCTGATGAACCTGATTTTGTCCTTACAAAAAGAGTTTTCTTTTTCCATGGTGATTGTTACCCACGATATGGAGGTTGCCGGCATGGCCGGTCGTCGCAATAAAATCATCAATGGAAAACTATTTCCTATCGAGTCTTAAGCCAAAATGTCCGTTCTGCGGACTTTCTCGAAAAAAGTTTTCTCGGTATGGAAAATTGGGTTGCAAATACTGTCTGGAATCCTTTGAAGACATTATTCAAAAGTTTTATGAAAAGCTCTATTTCTTTCCGTTTCAAGTAGGAGGGGCCGAGAAGGAAGAATTACTACCTTTTTACGAAAACGCTGAAAAAAAGGGCCTATTTGCTGTTATTTCTGAACTAAGGCAAAAGGGAATCTCTATCCGTCTCAGGATAGCGAGAAATATTTCTAATTTCCCTTATCCAATTCACCGCTCTGTTTCTAAGTTGAGAATTATCTCCTTTCTAAAAGAAAAAAAAATTACTCAAAGTTTGCCTGAGGAGTATTCTCTGTATTATCTGGATGAGGATCATGTGCGCCTCAGTACAATGATAGGTTCAGAAAAGGATCTCCAGAATTGGGAAATAAATACCTCTGCATTAAATCATCCGGAACTATTCGAGTTTAGTAGCTTTGGAGGCTATATTAATTCCTGTCCGAGCAATTGCGGAAAGGGCACCAAGATTTCTGTCAGACTTAAACTTCCTGCTCTCATTCAAAGACCCTTGCTTTTCAAAAAGTTAGTACCCCTGTCTCATACTTTATTAGCTGAGGGAGAAGTTATTATGGATAGAAATAGTGTGCTCACTCTGTATTATAAAAATCCTTCTAATGCGGAAATAAGGCAATTTCTTTTTTATGCTTATGCACTGAGGGAATTCAACGAAAGTTTGGAATAAAAAAAGGGCCTGTCTAAACTTTTTAGACAAGCCCCTGGTAGATGAGAAGAATTTGTAATCAGAAAGATTACATCATTCCACCCATGCCTCCCATTCCGCCCATGCCACCCATTCCGGCAGCAGCACCTGCACCGGCGCCTTCTTTTTCCGGCATGTCGGTGATAGTTACTTCGGTAGTTAAAATCATAGAACCAATAGAAGCAGCGTTTTGAAGAGCACTTCTTACAACTTTAGCAGGGTCAACCACACCGGCTTTGATGAGGTCTTCCCAAACCATAGTCAGAGCGTTAAAACCTTCGTTTCCACTTCTTTTCTTAGCTTCTTCTACTACTACAGAACCTTCAAGTCCTGCGTTGTTAGTAATGTGTCTGATAGGAGATTCTAAAGCTTTCAGAATGATTCTGGCTCCGGTTTCTTCATCGCCAACAAGTTTCAGACCTTCAACAGCTTTTTGAGCTCTTAAAAGGGTTAAGCCCCCACCGGCAACGATACCTTCTTCTACAGCTGAACGAGTTGCAGAAAGAGCATCTTCTACACGAGCTTTTTTCTCTTTCATTTCTACTTCAGTTGCAGCACCTACGTTAATTACAGCCACACCACCAGCTAACTTAGCTAACCTTTCCTGTAATTTTTCTCTATCGTAGTCAGAAGTAGTTTCTTCGATCTGCTTTTTAATTTGAGCAATTCTTGCTTTGATGTCAGCATCTTTGCCTTTGCCTTCGATAATAGTTGTATTTTCTTTGTCTACAACTACTTTATTAGCACGACCTAAAGCTGCAACAGTAGTATTTTCTAATTTAAGACCGAGGTCTTCGGAGATCACCTGGCCACCTGTAAGAACGGCGATGTCTTCGAGCATAGCTTTTCTTCTGTCACCAAAGCCCGGAGCCTTAACAGCCACACAGCTGATGGTTTTACGAAGAGTGTTTACAACGATAGTTGCAAGAGCTTCACCTTCAATTTCTTCAGCAATAATAAGAAGAGGTTTACCACTTTGAGCCACTTTTTCCAGAACCGGAAGAAGGTCTTTCATAGAAGAAATTTTCTTGTCGTGGATCAGGATAAAGGGATCATTTATAGTGGCAATCATGCTTTCTGGGTCAGTTGCCATATAAGGAGAAACATAACCTCTGTCAAATTGCATACCTTCTACTACATCCAGTGTAGTTTCGATCGATTTAGCTTCTTCAACAGTGATAACTCCGTCTTTACCTACTTTGTCCATTGCATCAGCAATCAGGTTTCCGATTTCCGGGTCATTGTTAGCAGAAATAGTAGCTACGTTAGCTATATCTTTCTTGCTATCAATTTTCACTGCCTGGTTTTTAATAAACTCAACCGCTTTTTCAACAGCTTTATCAATCCCGTGCTTTAATTCCATAGGATTTGCACCGGAAGTTACGTTTTTAAGGCCTTCATTAATGATAGACTGAGCTAAAATAGTAGCAGTTGTAGTACCATCACCGGCTGTATCATTGGTTTTGGTAGATACTTCTTTTACCATTTGTGCTCCCATATTTTCCAGAGCATCTTCTAATTCGATTTCTTTTGCAACAGTAACACCGTCTTTGGTAATAGTCGGAGCACCAAATTTTTTATCAATTACTACGTTTCTTCCCTTAGGACCGAGTGTAACTTTTACTGCATTCGCCAGTTTGTTTACACCGGCAAGGAGCTTTCTTCTTGCGTCTTCGTTGTATTCTATACTTTTAGGCATATATGTATTCTCCTTTTCTTATTTTACTATAGCTAAAATGTCGCTTTCTCTTACGATTAAATACTCTTTTCCACCCTGTTTGATTTCGGTGCCGGAGTATTTTCCATAAAGAACAGAATCCCCAACTTTTACTTCGAGAGGGACAAGTTTTCCGTCTTCGTATCTTCCGGAACCAACCTCAACTACCTTTCCTTCCTGAGGTTTTTCTTTTGCTGTATCAGGAACGTAAAGGCTTCCAATCTTTTCTGCGGACTCAGTTTTTGGTTCAATCAGAACTCTGTCACCAAGTGGTTTAATAGCCATCTAAAATTCTCCTTAGAGTATTATTTTGGCACTCATATTCAGAGAGTGCTAATTTTAAATACAATATAAATGAAGTGATTTTTCCTGTCAAGCACTTTAAGCTTGAGAGTGCTAATTTTTTATTTTTTTAAAAGATTTTTTTAATTTCTTTTTTTGATTTATGCTGTATGCTTATATTCATGAAACTCCTTGTTTACTATCTCTTGTTTCTCATTCTATTGGTTTCTTGCACGATCCCTAATTATACAGGAGAATGCCTGGATCGTTGTGGTTTTCGCTACCTGGTCTGTGCTTCGAGTTTCATTATTGATCCTGAGCTGAATCAGAGCAGGGCTCTCTTAGGCTGGGTTATTTGTGAGGATTATTCCCAATCTTGCCGCCTGAATTGTTATAGAAATTCTTCCAGCAATAGTTCAAGCAGGTAAAATTCTACTTTCCTAAATAAGCTTTATTTTAAAACTTTGCTTTATGAAACTTTTCAGTAAATTCAAAGCATTTTTTGATAGGGCCTCTGTTCGTTTTTGGAAAGAAGATGAAAAAAGGGCTCTCTTAAAGCTGGTTCATGAAGTTTATAATGCGGACAGCAATTTCTCAGATATTGAAAAAGAAGAATTCAGAAAGCAATTGGAAGATTTTAGTCTTGAACCCAATTCGGTAATATTCTTTAACTTTGAAAATGCAGTTAACCTTTTAAAAGAAGATGATGATAAGAAGAAAGTTACGATGGAATGGTTAATTGAAGCCGTATTCTGCGATGGAGATTATACAGGGAATGAAGAAGAATTCGTTAAAAGGGTGCTGAAAGCTTTTGAACTTCCTGATGAATTTCTTGAAAAAAATATAAAGAAATACAAGTCTTAAATCCTATATTTCCGACCAATTTTTAATCCCAAGTTTCTCCTGGCATTTTTTCAGATATACTTTTGTTAAATCGCAACCGGGAGAGATTTGGAAAGCTTTCATGAATTCCTGTATAGCAATTTTATAGTCTTTTTTAAAATAAGCTTCAATACCCTTATTAAAGTATTCTTTTCCCGCTTCCTTTAACTCGATTAAATAAGGAGATATGCCGTTATATATTTCGTAAACTAATATAGCTTCTTTTCCTTCCTGAACCAATCGATCTACAAGCCTGTGTTTATAAAGGTTATGATTTGGTATCTGAGAAAAAGCTGTTTGGCTTATCAAGGTATGGGAATTATACAGCTTTGCCAGGGTTTGTAATTCAATAGTAAAATTTAAAGCTTCACTAATAAGTGTTCCTTCAATACGCTTTTCATATCCGAGTAAACCGAGCATAAACGAACCATAATGTATTCCAATACCTACTTGAATCGGCTCATATCCACTTTTCATTCGATAATGGTTATAGATTCTGATTTCTGTTTGTATATCAATAGCAGCCAAAAGAGCGTTTTCTGCCGAAGAAAAGAAGGCAATCAAATCATCTCCGATAAATGTATCGACAAAACCATTATAATTATAGATGTAAGGACTTATTCTACCGAGGTAGGAGTTTATAAATTTAAAATTTTCTTCAATAGACATTGTCTTTGATAATTTTTTAAAGGAACGAATATCTACTATTAAGATGTTCATTTCTTTTTCAGCTTTTTCGCCAAGTTGTAAACTTGAGATCTTATTTTTTGGGAAAAAAGCAAAAATTCGTTCCGGAATAAACTTGCTATATGCCTGACTTAAGTTTTGAAAGTCCAAGCTTGAGTTCTCACTTGCATTAAAAGCCATAGAAAGCCTGAAAGATAAAAAATACGTCTGGCTGTAGATAAATGCAATAAGTCCGTAATTGGCATAAGTGCCTGTTTGGAGAATACCGTGGCTATTTAAAATATCGTTAATAATGCTTAAGCTGAAAAGTAATGAATACAGGAAAAAAGTTCGGATACCTTTTTCTTTTTTCTTTAAAGCTATAATCATGAGGTAATAAGTATAGAGAATGATAATAATTGTATAAATATGCATAAATACTAATAATTCACTAAAAAAACTTACAGAAGTAAACAGGGTAATGAATACAATTATATATCCAATACTATAGAGTAGTCTTCTAAATATTTGTAATAGTAAAAATTCTATTCTAAATAAGCCCTGTAGATAATGAATAAAAATTAGAAGTGATAGGTAGAAACTCAAGTAGCTGATCTTTTGAATAATGTTCCATGAAAGAGATGGAATTAGAATTTGTATAAATTGTTCTCCATTAAATAAAAGACGAAATCCTACTATCATTGAAAATAAAGCAAAATAAAGAGGGAAAGTTTCCTTTCTACGGATAAAGAATAATATAGAGTGGTATAAACCCATTATAAATAAACTTCCGAATAAAAATATATCAAGAGAGATTTTTTTTATATGATGCAGATGGGCTTCATCTGATTTTGCAAGAATTATCGGGGAAATGATACCACCTTCCCTATAATGAAAGTTCGATACATGAAGTAGTATTTCAATTTTTCTTTCAGAAGGACTAAAGTCTATTATCCGGGGAAGGGTGTGCGGAATACTATCACGGGGAAGACTTCCCACTTTTCCAACTTCAGTTATTAGCTTAGAATTAATATATAATCGATACGAAGTTTGGATAGCCGGGACAATTAGAGATAATGGGGTATTATATAATCTTTCAGGTATGAGGAGTGTTAAACGATAGGATGCAAAACCAAATTTTTCTATCTCTCTGCTTTTGTCTATTGAACTCCAGGTCCGAATCTCCTTCAGGATAATAGTTTCCGGAGGTACAAAAGTCGGAGGTATAAATTGTCCCCAGTAAAATTCCCAATTTTTATTCAGGGTAATGCTTGTTTGTATTGATGGTTCCCAGGTATCGAGGGAAAGAATTCCATTCTGTATTTGCAAAGTCTCACTAAAGAGCGAAGGAGATAAGAATATTAGATAAAAGCTTAAGAAAAGCAAAGAAAACAAAGTTTTCATTTTTATAAGTAATATTCAAACTCAGAAGAATACGTCAAGAAAATTTGAAAGGCAGAATTTAATATATTCAGGTAAATCTTATTTGAGTAGGATTTCTGGAGGAGGGAGCCAACCTATATAGCCCTGCCAGGAAACAAGGTGCCAGTTTCTTACCTCATCAATTTCTACAATATAAGCTTTTTTTGTATCAATTAATTCCATAGTATGAAAGGGAGGAATGCTTACGATTTCTCTCGAAGAGAGATCGGGAGCTTCTAAAAGAAAGGAAGGAATGGCATTGGTGATCTGTAAAGAATTTGAATTCAGCTCATGAGTCTGCTTTTTTTGAGAAAAGAGACTGGTCTCGGATGGGATTATGGTTTTAAATAAAATAAGTGAAAAAATACCCAGAAAAGTTAAAATGAGTAGACCGGCGATTATCTTATGAGAATCCAAAAACTGGGTTAGCTTCTGGATACCAACGGCTGTTTCCTCATTGATAAAATCGAGTAGCTTCTTTTCTTTTCTCCGAACTTTAGAATCAGGAATTGTATAGTCAGTGAAATTAATTACACTGATATCCGGTGAATGACCGGAAGTGTCGGCAAATTCGCTATTTTTCTCGCCGAAATAAAAACTGACTACTTCATATTTCCTGGTCGTATTCATAGATACTTCCAGTTAATAATTTATTTTCAGGATATGTCAATATTTTTTTGATAAAAATTCTAATTTATTCCTGTAATCTCTTTGTTTTGGCCTCCGCGATAGCTGCAAAGCCTTTTCTCAGGTTTAACTGCTTGCAAACCGGCATTTCAAGGGGACTGAACATCCTGAACTCAGAAAACCCACTAAATTTTAAATCTCTTTCTAAGCCGGATGAAGAAGGGTAGTGAAAATAAACTTTTCCTTGTACAAAAGCTTCAAGACAAAATTGAAAAATATTCAAAAAGGTCCTATCTTTTTCCGATTCCGGTGAAAAAAAGTAATCACTCAGATAAACTCCTTCTGAAAAGTGATTTAAAAACTTATAAATATTTTCAAAAACATTTATTAGAATTTCATGATTTAAGTAGTGCAGGAGTCCTTCGGTGATTAAAAGGGTTTTCTTATTTTTATCAAGCTGCTCTATAAGTTCACTCAGACTATCTTTTCCCTGTGAATTTGTTATATCTACTCTATAAAATTTATGATTGGGTAGTGACAATCTGGCTTTATGGAAGATCAGGCTTTTTTTGGCACTCATTGTGGGGAGATCTGTTTCAATGAATTCGACTCCGGAATGCCGGTTTGCCATTATAAAAGGTCTCGGTGAAAGTCCGGCAGCTACTTCTATTATTTGAGTAAAACCCTCTGAAATATATTTTTCAAGCAGGGAATCTAAAGCACAGTGGCGGCTGATGAGATAGCTTTCTACAGACATTCCGTCGGATAACAGGGCAGCCGCTTTATCGAATGGAGAGATCAATTTATATAAAAATTCACCTTCAAAGGTTTTGAGAACAGGGTGTGAAAATCCATTTTCATACCAGACAAAGCCGGTATAAAAGGCTGTAGGAGAAATAGGATTATCTGTAAAAAATAAGTTCATACGGGCTACTATAAGATTGTTACTTTAAATGAAAAACTATTTTTAAAGTTTTATTCAGAGATATTTACATTTTTTCTTGCAAGGATAATGCTACATAGGATCTATGAGGTTATGAAAACGAAACTCTTTCAAGCGATCTTTTTGATTCTTTTATCATTTTTGACCACTTCCTTATACGCCGAGGAAATAAAAGTTGGAATAAGTGGTTCTGAACCTTTTCGAATTATGGATAAGAATGAAGTTAGCGGTATAAGTTTTGATATCTGGAAAAATGTAGCTTCAAAGGCTAATCTTCAATACAAAGTCACAGTATTTGATTCAGTAGGAGAACTACTTGCAGCTGTCAAAGAAAATAAAGTTGATGTGGGAGTTGGCTCCATAAGTATTACCGCAGATAGATCGGAAGTCCTGGCTTTCACCCAGCCTTATTACATCAGTGGTAAGGGAATTCTGACACGGGAGAGTAGTGCTTCCGTTTGGGATTTTATAAAGCCTTTTTTTCAGGAGACTTTCTTTTACGGAATTGCTTCTTTACTGCTTGTTTTGTTTATTGTTGGGAATTTCGTCTGGTTAGCTGAAAGGCACCATAACCAGTCAGTTTCTGAAAGTTATCTTACCGGCGTTGGAAGCTGTATGTGGTTTGCTATTGTTACTTTTACTACGGTAGGTTATGGAGATATTACTCCCAAGACTAAAACCGGAAGAGTAGTTACCGGTATATGGATGATTGTTGCCTTACTGACTGCCTCTTCTTTAACAGCCGGAATTGCATCAAGCTTTACCTTATTTGAGTTAAAACATGCTTTAATTGATTCTCCTTCTTCCTTGAAGGGAAGGAAAGTCGCTGCTATAAAAAGTACGACAGGTGCTGAATTTGCTAAAAGATACGGGGCTATTTTAACAGAAGTAAAAACTCTAAAGGATGGAGTGAAACTTTTAAAGGAAACCGAGGTTGATGCAGTTATTTCGGATTATCCTATCATTAAATATTATTTGTCGAAAAATGAAGAGAAGGGATTTCGAGCGATTGAAGTTTTTGAAGAAAGGGAACACTATGGTTTTTGTACCAATCCTAAAAATCCTTTAATCAGAACCGTTAACCGGTATATTTTGGAAACCATAGAAGAAGGTACAATAAAAAATATCTTGAAAAAGTGGAAAGTAGAGTAACTTTCCACATCTTGTTTTAGGAAGTTCTTTGCTTTATTGTTTCTTCCTTGGGTTGCATGGCTATGGCTTTCTTTTGAGAGCTTTTAAAATTCAGGGTGGCCTGTTCTTTGGCTACCCGGATTGCTTTATCTGCCTCTGATTCAATATCCTCGAATTCAAAAGGAATGTTTCCAAACATACTGAAAGCTGCTTTTTTAAAAAAAGCTCTTCTTTCTGCATTCATAAAAGGTTCACCCTGTCTTGCCATATTTTACTCCTTATTTAAAACATAACCGCTCAGGCGGGAAATTTTTACCGAAACAAAATGTCGGGTAAGAATGGTACTATCGAGAGAGTTTCTGGCTTTAAAATCTATCAGGTTTATCATGGAACGGCCAACCTCAATCATTTCATCCTTCGACATCATGTTGATAGAAGAGATCATTTTACTCATATAGTTTTCAGTTATAAAAGAATCAAAATCATTGTAAAAGTTTTCTAATATATTATTCTTTGTATTTCGTAAATTTACTTTATCGTATTCTTCAAGAGATTCTACCGTATTAACAATATGATCTGTATAAGCTGTCATCAATCGTTCTATGTAATTTCGAATATAAATCCGAAATGTCATATCAATTTCCTGGGATAATTCCAGGATATTATTTAGTTTAAACTGGTAAATGTTTCCATCATGAAAGGCATCACAGGAACGGGATATCGTATTTCGATAAATTAGCATATTATCAATTACACTATCTACTTCATAGGCAACAATCGTAGGGTGCAGGTCGCTGTGGCCAAAACCGGCTATAATAATTCCGGAAGATTTATTATCTGATGAACCTCTGGAATAAATATACCTTCCAATGTTAAATAGCATTCCTTTAAAATACTGTCCGAGATCGTATTCCGTAAACACATGCTCAATTGCATCATTCAACATCTGAACATATTTGCTTTCTCCTTCTTCCTCTCTTTTATACACATCGAAAAGGTTAATTTTATCTTTCTTCTTTAGTTTTTCATATGTGTATTCAATGAGTTTCTGGAGGACTTCTACTTTCCCCTGGGCCTTAGCTTTTAAGTTAATTATAAATTTTGAATATTTCTCATAAAAGTAGGCATCCTGTGAATCTTCAGAAAACAGGTGTACGTTTTCCTGTAAAAACTCGATGAAATGATTGGCGTAGTCTTCCACCTTCGGGAAAAATTCATCTTTAAGACTATCTTTATACATGTATATCAGAGATTCCCAGTGAATTCCCATCAAATAAGGATTCCCATATACCATAATTCCTACAGGGTCAATTTCTGATAATTGACGATTTATAATTGTTTTGCTGTTAGAAACCAGCGTCACTGCATTTTTATTTATAATAGCTATTTCTACTGACATAATATTCTGCCATATTCTTTTTGTTATTTAGGATGTTCTTTGAAGTGCCTCTTCAATGCTCGGAAAGAAATTTGATACATCAATTCTTAACAGTTTTTTTAGAAGAACTTCAACTTTTTCATTTACTTTTACAAAACTTAATTTGGCTCCTTCTTTTTTCAATGTATGATATTCTGTTAGAAGCATACCCAGACCGAAAGAATCAATCTTAATTACTTTTTCCATTTCAATAATGATATGCTTATATTTCTCTTTGAGAATTTCATCCAGGGCTTTTTTCAGGTTGAGGCCGCCATAAAATTCAATATTCTCGTGCAGAATTAACACGCAAGTTTCACCTTTATCAATTTTTTCAAATTGCATTTTGACTTTATTTTTCTCTTTTCCTTAGTTCAGAAAACTCCGTAGTTTCGTTTGTTTCTATTAATTCTTTTTTTACGTATAGAGCCTGAAAGGCAAGCTTTTTCAGGCTTTTTTACTATTTTTCTTGTTTGTTAACTCTCCATGAAAAATAAGGATTAGAAATAATAAGCCCTCATTTTTTTCAGAAGTAAGCGAGTAAGCGTTCTCCTGGGTGTAAAAAAATATTTCCGGCTTATGAGGAAGAATTGTCAAGAGAACTGAATAAAACCCAAATACAGAAGTCCTTACAGATGATCGAGGAAAACACCTATGATTCCTGTATACGACAATTTAATAAATACCTTGAAGATTATCGACTCGAACTCTCGGTTCCGAACCTTTTCCGTTTTTTTGGAGACCTTCAAGAATGGTTTTCCATTTCTACCGTCCATGTATATAAGAATGCAATTAAAAAATCCATAGAAAAAACTTTTTTAGGAAATCCTCATTATTTCGAATTTAAGGCAGCACTTGAACAGGTGTTTAAGGAAGTGAAAACCGGTAGGAGAGATAGTAAAATTTATGAAAAGGATCTTATCTCCGAAGAAGAAATCGAGCAGCTTTTAGAGGGAGGAGTATATGAAGATTTCAGGTGTAAACCTGCGAGCACCGGTCGTTTCAAAGAAATAAAAGCAGATGATAAATTAAAACTGATTATCCGTTTTTTAGCTTCAACGGGAATGAGGATACATGAACTGATATTGTTAGAAATAAAACGCTGCCAGGTGGAAGAAAAGTTTGTTCGAATCGATTTTACCGGGAAGGGTAAAAAAGAAAGAAGAAACTATATTCCAAAGAATCTTTATGAAGCTGCTATTGATACATTTCAAGGAAGAACTTATGTTTTTCAGGATGAAGGCTTTATGCCAGTAGAAGAGGGACTTTCCTACTCAAAAAGAAAAGAATTGTATGTGGAACGATACAGGAAAAATGTGTTATATCGTTTGCGGAACCTTTCCAAAAAACTTTTAGGGAAAGAAGTTACTCCTCATGACTTTCGACATTTCTTTGCAACAAAGTGGTTGAAAGAAGGGAAATCACTAAAAGCTATAGCGAATTGGTTAGGCCACTCCACAACCGCTATTACTGCCGATATGTATATTCATGATGAACTGAGACCTGAAGAGTTATTTGGCTTCGAAAGTGAAGCGAAATAGCTCCACTTTCAAATTTTGTTTATAGGGAATATCCGGAATAGGTTGTTTTTAGATCATTTAGACTGTTGGTTTCAACGAGTTTTTCTGATTTCAGTTTTCCACCTACCACCATCTGGATAAGGGTCTTATCTCCGAGTTCATGGGATTCCGTATTCACTTCTTGGAGTTCCCCATTCACTTCTTTAAATATTTTATCTGTTTGATTTTTGAAGAAAACTAATGTTTCCGAATTTCCTGATTTTACAAAAGTTAAATCTAACCTTTGGCCGTAGTTTGAATATACAAATTGAAACTTCTCACCGTTTTGCTCGAATGTTTTAGCATATCGTCCGTTTTCATCGTATTCATTTAGACCGAGTGGATTACTATCTGTCCAAAATTCGATTAAGTTGAAGACAATAAAATCAACAAGACCGGAAATTCCATACACAAATCCAGCAATTCCAAAGAGATAGAAGGGTAAAGATTGAATCACCCTATCTATTTTCTTACTACCACCTAATTTTATATTGTCATGGATTTCGTATACCTTTCTAACCAGAGCAAACTTACCGAAGCAGTTTGCTGTACTTAAACTAATAAAGCCAAAAAGGCTTAGCATAATAATTATCTTTCTAAAAACTCTATTTTTCAAACTAGCACTCCTTATGCATAATTTCAGATGTACTTTCCTTTTGTGGCAAGTATTTTCTACCGTTTTCCGATAAAAAATGTTAAAACCAGAAGTGCAACATAAGCAAAGGATAAAGCCTCCGGGAAAAAAGTTTTAGACTGCATATCCCAGTAGGCTGCTAAAAAAATCCCGGCAAGACTGAAAATGGAAATTAATAAAAGAATTCGAAAGCGTAAAAACAGGAGAATAAAGAAAGTAAAAAAGATTAGATTTAAAAAGAAAGGGTAGTATTTTTCAGGAATAAAGGAAATACCAATATTCTCCTGCATATTTGCAGCGGAAGAACTCAGGAGCTTTTTTAGAATATTCGCTTTTCCTAAATAAAAATGATCTATATAAAAAAATATTGATAGAATGCTAAATAAAATTACCGGTAAATACCTCCAGAACCCCAGAACCAGACTCATTTTTATGGTTAAATAAGCGGATTTATTATAGGGGTCGTTCTTTGAAACTTCTTCAAACTCTTTTAGAAGTTCAAATTGTTGTCTTTTTTGCCTCGATTCATAGACAAGAAACTCCATTACATTTTCTTTCTTACTTAAAAACTTTTCAATTTGTAAATACTTTTCAGGGTATTTCTTTTTGAAATCATCAGGAGATTTTTTATATAACTGTATATCTGAAAAATCCGGTTTCATAAATTATCAAAAAAGCGAGACCGATTTGGCCTCGCTTTAATCTTAATGATGCAAATGCACGCTGTGTAATGCTTTCATATACTGAGCTCTTTCAAATTCGTAAGGAGTATGGTACTTCATCTGACTCATACTTCCCTGCATCTGTTTGATCGACTCATATTCATGTTCTTCCATCCAGTGAAGGATGCCTTCTTCTATTACTTTGGCTTGTTCTATTCCATCCCGAATCAAAACAGAACAAAGCATAGCTACATCCGCACCTGCCATCATCAACTTGATTACATCAGCAGATTTATGAATTCCACTGGTTCCGGCCAGATTGCACTTTATGTTGCCGTAAAGGAGAGCTATCCAGCGAAGAGGTAATCTTAATGCATGGGGTGTAGAAAGAAGAATGTGGGGTTTTATTTCCAGGTGTTCCAAATCTATATCCGGCTGATAAAAGCGGTTAAACAACACAAGAGCATCAGCTCCCATATCATCAAAGCGCTTTGCACAGTTGGAGAGGTTACTGAAATAGGGACTGAGCTTTAAAGCGACGGGTATATCTACCGCTTTTTTCACTCCCCAGAGAGTTTCTGCGTAATCCTCTTCAATTTCGCGACCGCTCATATTCATGTCCGTCGGAACGTCATAAAGATTTAACTCAATCGCGTCTGCACCGGCTTCCTGGATCAGTTTCGCAAAACCTGTCCAGCCTCCCGGTGTATTTCCGTTCAGACTTGCAATAATCGGAATCTTCACTGCTTCTTTAGCACGGCGAATGTGTTCGAGATAAGCTTCCGGGCCTACTTCGAAATCTTCCGGTTCCGGAAAATAAGTTAAAGCTTCTGCATAACTTTCCGTTCCATGAGTCAGGTGATGATGCAATTCATGACTTTCCTGATTTAGTTGCTCCTCGAAGAGAGAATACAATACAACAGCAGAAAGTCCTGCATCTTCCATTTTCTTAATATCATCTATCTCATAAGAAAGAGGAGATGCAGAGGCAACAAGGGGAGTCCTCAGTTTGAAACCAAGATAATTAGTAGAAAGATCTATCATCTCTTATTCCTCCTTTCCTTTTCCTGCTAAGAATTCATAAAACTTGAACCTGGTATCCACATCATCCTGAGCCTGCTTAAAGAGGTTTTTCGCCACATCGGGCTTACTCTTTGTCAACATTTTGAAACGGTTTTCCATTTCCAAATATTTCCAGACAGGAACACTCGGATGCTTCGAATCCAGACTTAAGGGGTTTTCACCACTTGCGTGTTTTTCCGGGTTATATCGGTACAGGATCCACTGACCTGTATCTACTGCCATTTTCTGATGTTTCATTCCCTGCGCCATATTGATACCGTGCGCAATGCAATGGCTGTAGGCTATAATCAGAGAAGGTCCGTCGTATGCTTCTGCTTCTAAGAAGGCTTTCAGGGTATGTTCGTCTCTTGCTCCCATGGCCACACTGGCTACATAGATATTTCCGTAACTCATAGCTATATGACCGAGGTCTTTTTTAGGAGCCGGTTTCCCTCCGGAGGCAAACTTGGCTACAGCCGCTCTCGGAGTAGCTTTGGACATCTGGCCTCCCGTGTTCGAATACACTTCTGTATCCAAAAGGAGTACATTCACATTTTTACCGCTGGCAAGAACGTGATCCAGACCACCGTATCCGATGTCATAACCCCAACCGTCTCCACCAAAGATCCAGACACTCTTGCGGATAAGCTTGTCTGCAAGTCCCTGTAAGGTTTTTACCCTGCCTGCAATTTCTTTCTTAGAACTGAGACTTTGTAGAACTTTACGTAGTTCTTCCACACGTTCTCTTTGTTCGTGAATATCGGCTTCTTCTTTTTGAGAGGCATTCACGAGAGAGTCAGCCAACTTTTCTCCGATATGTTCACGAAGTTCTTTGACCAGTTCTTCCGCTGCTTCTTTTTGTTTGTCGAGAGAGACTCTGAAACCAAAACCAAATTCAGCGTTATCTTCAAAAAGGGAGTTTGACCAGGCAGGCCCTTTACCATCTTTATTTACCGTGTAAGGAGTTGTAGGAAGGTTTCCTCCGTAAATGGATGAACAACCGGTTGCATTGGCAATCACCATTCGGTCACCAAATAGCTGTGTAGCTAATTTAATATAAGGAGTTTCTCCACAACCCGAACAAGCACCTGAAAACTCAAACAGAGGTTCCTGTAATTGTTCCTGGCGAATCGAATTAATCTTGATAAGTTTTCTATCTACCGGAGGAATAGTCCTGAAGAATTCCCAGTTCTCTGTTTGACCCTCAGGAAGCTCGGCTACAGGAGTCATGTTAATGGCTTTTAAGCGCACTTCTGATTTGTTCTTTGCCGGACAGATATCCACACAGATACCACAGCCGGTGCAATCATCAGCGGAAATTTGTAGTGTGAACTTATAATCTAATTCCTTAAATTCCGGTACTCTCGAATCCGTAGATACAAAAGTAGTAGGTGCTGTTTTGAGATGGGAGGGATCATACACATTCATCCGTATCACACCGTGAGGACAAACAAACGCACACTTACCGCACTGGATACAGACCTTATCATCCCAGACGGGAACTTCTTGAGCAATCTTACGTTTTTCCCACTGCGTTGTTCCTGTTGGATAAGTTCCATCTATCGGCATAGCACTTACAGGTAAATCATCTCCTTTCCCGGACATGATTGTTCCCAGAACACCTTTTACAAAAGCAGGAGCTTTATCGGGAAGATTGATTACAAGGGCTTCTACCTTATTCGAAACGGAGGAAGGATAGTCTACTTTTTCGAGGTGAGAAAGAGAGCTATCGACCGCTTCCAGATTTTTCTTGACAATCTCCGTTCCTTTTTTCCCATAACTTTTTTCGATGGACTTTTTAATTTCATCAATGGCTTCTTCACTGGGAAGGATTCCGGAAATCGAGAAAAAGCAGGTCTGCATTACCGTGTTTATCTGGTTTCTCATCCCGGCTTCTTTGGCAACTTTATAGGCATCGATTACGTAGAAATTAAGTTTTTTCTGAATAATATCTTCCTGAACTTTGCCCGGCAGAGTTTTCCAGATTTCATCTTTGTTGTAGGTTGTATTTAAAAGAAAGGTTCCACCTTCTACGATTCCTTCGAGCATATCCATTCTTTCCAGGAAAATACTCTGATGACAGGCAACAAAATTTGGCTCAGTAATCAGGTAAGTGGAACGAATCGGATTCTTGCCGAAACGCAGGTGAGATATGGTCATAGAACCGGATTTTTTCGAGTCATACACGAAATAGCCCTGGGCATAGTTCTCTGTATTTTCTCCGATAATCTTGATGGAGTTTTTATTGGCTCCAACGGTTCCATCCGCACCGAGTCCGTAAAACTTGCATCTGGCCACGCCCTGCCCTTCGATGGAAAAGGAGGGATCATAGTCGAGACTGGTATTACTTACATCATCCTTGATTCCTACGGTAAAATGATGTTTGGGGTTTTCGGAAGCAAGGTTGTCATAAATAGCTTTTACCATAGCCGGTGTAAATTCTTTAGAGGAAAGACCGTATCTTCCTCCAACAACTTTCGGAAAGCTTTTTACTTTTCCGGCTCCTATACCTTCGTAGAACGCATTAATTACATCGAGGTACAGAGGTTCTCCCGGCCCACCCGGTTCTTTGGTTCTATCCAGGACTGCTATTTTCTTTGTTGTTACAGGAAAAGCGGAAAGAAGAGCTGCATTGTCAAAAGGTCTGTAGAGTCTGACTTTCAAAACTCCTACTTTCTCGCCTTTTGCCAGAAGGTAGTCTACCGTCTCATGAACAGCTTCCGCACCGGAACCCATAAGAACGATTACTTTATCTGCATCTTTGGCGCCATGATATTCAAAAAGTTTGTAACTTCTTCCGGTCAGCTCAGCAAACCTATCCATAGCTTTCTGTACTACAGCCGGACAGGCTTCGTAGAATGGATTTACCGTTTCCCTTGCCTGAAAATATACATCCGGGTTTTGAGCAGTTCCTCTAAGAACCGGAGCTTCCGGATTTAGACCACGTTTCCGGTGGGCTATTACGAAATCTTCGTTGATCATGGCCCGTAAAACTTCATCTTCCAGAAGTTCTATTTTACTTACTTCATGGGAAGTCCGAAATCCATCAAAAAAATGTAAGAAGGGAAGTCTGGTTTCGAGACTGGCTGCATGGGCAATGAGAGCCATGTCGTGTGACATTTGCACTGATTCAGAAGCGAGCATAGCAAAGCCGGTAGCACGGGTTGCCATCACATCGCTGTGATCTCCGAAAATAGAAAGTCCCTGGGCGGCTAAAGAACGAGCCGCAACGTGAATCACCGCAGAAGTTAACTCTCCGGCAATCTTATACATATTCGGAATCATCAAAAGAAGCCCCTGGGAAGCGGTAAAGGTAGTTGTTAGTGCTCCGGTTTGAAGAGAACCGTGTAAAGCACCGGCAGCCCCTCCCTCACTTTGCATTTCCACCACAGAAGGAATTGTTCCCCAGAGATTGGGTTTACCTTCGGAAGCCCAGGCATCAGAAAACTCCCCCATCGGTGATGAGGGAGTAATCGGGTAGATGGCTATGACTTCATTTAGTTTATAGGCGACTTTTGCAACGGCTTCGTTTCCGTCTATAACGCAATAATTTTTTGCCATGCCTCCCCCTTACTTGGGCTGAATACCTTTTTCAATCAGGGCAACCTGGGCAGCAGCGATTCTTGCTATAGGTACCCGGAAAGGAGAACAGCTCACATAATTCAGTCCTATCTTATGACAGAAATGAACCGAGGCCGGGTCTCCACCGTGCTCACCGCAGATTCCGATTTCAATATCAGGTCTTTTTGCACGACCGGCTTCTACACCTAATTTCATGATTTTCCCCACACCATTCTGGTCAATGGTAGCAAAAGGATTTTCTTTCAGGATTCCTCTTTCGAGATACTCGATTAAGAAACCTTTCTCTGCGTCATCACGAGAAATTCCGTAAGTAGTTTGGGTCAGGTCGTTTGTTCCGAAAGAGAAGAACTCAGCATATTCAGCCAGTTCGTCTGCTGTAAGAGCCGCTCTCGGAATTTCTACCATAGTTCCAAACTTATAGTGGATATTCATTCCTCTCTCTTCCATTACAGCTTTTGCTTCGTCTTCGAGGGCTTTCTGCTGAACTTTTAACTCGTTCACATGGCTGGTAAGAGGAATCATAATTTTAGGATAAACATGTATTCCCTCTTTTGTCACCTGGCAGGCGGCTTCGATAATGGCACGAACCTGCATACGAGTAAGAGCACTTAAATGGATTCCGAGACGAACACCACGCAGACCGAGCATCGGGTTCTGTTCGTGCATAGACTCCACTCTTTCCAGAAGGGCTTTTTTCTCACTGATAGCTTTTAAAATCGTATCTACTTCTTTTAAGTTTCCGGCACTTTTTAGAAGACGTATCTTCAGATCGGAAAGTTCTAAAAGTAAATCAGAAATAGTAGGTAAGAACTCGTGTAGAGGTGGGTCAATTAAACGAATCACTACCGGAAGACCGTTCATCACACGGAAAAGACCTGCAAAGTCTTCTCTCTGGTAGGGAAGAAGGGCATCGAGGGCTTCCTGGCGTACGGCGTCTTCTTCTGCAAGAATCATTTTTTGAACCAGAGGTAATCTCTGTATTTCAAAGAACATGTGTTCTGTACGGCAAAGACCGATTCCTTCAGCTCCATTGTCTCTGGCTCTCTGGGCGTCATTCGGATAGTCAGCGTTTGTCCATACTTGAAGTTTTCTGGCTTCATCGGCCCAGTTCAGAAGTTTAATCAGGTGCGGATCTTTAATGTCGGGAATTACAGTAGTAATTTCTCCGCTGAAAACCTCACCGGTATTTCCATCGATAGAAATCACTTCTCCCTCATGGAGTTCAACACTTCCCACTTTCATCTTTCTGTGGATAAGATCAATTTCCATTTCCACAACACCCACAATAGCGGGTTTTCCGAATTGTCTGGCTACAAGAGCTGCGTGACTTGTACGTCCTCCCCGACTGGTAAGAATACCTTTGGCAGCGAGCATACCGTGTACATCATCCGGCTTGGTTTCCGGACGAACCATAATCACTTTTTTACCTTCTTCTGCCCATTTTACAGCGAGGTCGGCATCAAAAGCTATCTGACCTACAGCTGCACCGGGAGATACGTTCAGTCCTTTAGCTAAAAGTGCACCGGAATTGATCATCTTTTTCTTTTCTTCAGCTTTAAACTGAGGGTGCAAGAAGAAGTCAATTTGTTCCGGAGTAACCCGTAAAAGAGCCTGTTCTTTGGTAATGATCCATTCTTCAGCCATTTCTACAGCAATACGAACAGCGGCCTGAGCCGTTCTTTTCGCGTCACGGGTCTGGAGAATCCAGAGTTTCCCTTTCTCGATAGTAAATTCGATATCCTGAACGTTTTTATACTGCTTTTCGAGGTTTTTGCAGATGGTGATTAATTCGCTATAGGATTCCGGTAGCTCTTTTTTCATAAGAGCAATCGCTTTGGTTGCCCGAATACCGGCTACCACATCTTCTCCCTGAGCATTAATCAGCCAATCTCCTTCCAGCTCTCTTTCTCCGGTGGAAACGTTTCTGGTTGTCACCACACCGGTGGCAGAGGTATTTCCCATATTACCGAAAACCATGGCAACGATGTTAACTGCTGTTCCGAGGTCATGAGGGATTTTTTCTGCATTTCTATAATCGAAAGCCCTTTTTCCATTCCAGCTTTTGAAGACGGCTTCTGTAGCCAGACGAATCTGCTCGATTGGATCCTGTGGAAAATCTCTCCAGGCTTTATGTTTGAACACAACTTTAAACTTATCTACAAGTTTTTTCAGGGCTTTTGCATCCAGATCGGAATCGGAAGCTACACCGGCAGATTTACGAGTTTCTTCGAGAACTTCTTCAAAAGCCTCATCTGCGATACCCATTACAACGGTTCCAAACATTTGAATCAGACGACGGTAAGAGTCATAGGCAAAAGACTCGTTGCCGGAGAGTTTTACCATTCCTACAACAGTCTCATCATTTAAACCAATATCTAAAACAGTGTCCATCATACCCGGCATAGAAAACTTTGCACCGGAACGACAGGAAACAAGAAGTGGGTTGGAAGGGTCACCAAATTTCTTTCCGGTTTTCCCTTCAAGAGCCTTCATGGCTTCTAATTGCTGCTCCCACATGCCATCAGTAAAGTGGGCATCAGCAGCTAAATAGGCATTACAGGCTTCTGTAGTTACTGTGAAGCCGGGAGGAACCGGAACTCCATTCCGAGTCATGTCTCCGAGGTTGGCTCCTTTACCGCCTAAAAGACCTCTTACTTTATCCCAATTTCCACCCATCAGCTGTTCGGCTTCCGAGAGTTCATCAAATAAATAAACCCATTTTTTACTCATCTAATAGTGCTCCTAACTAAATTATCAGTTTTTATTGGTACCTGTAATACAGGCTTTGATTTCGCATGTTGAATAGAATTTTATTAATACCAATTTGGTGTTTGTTTTTGGTTTTGTCCATACTGGCTTTTCCTATAAGAGATTTAAAGGCAGGAAAAGTCCAGTGGGAATTTATAAAAATTTTTATATCTCTTCAAAAAAGTCCGGAGTTTTTTGAATCGCAGGCGAACCCATCGGAGGTTCGCATACTTTTTATTTTCAAGCCTTTTCTTTTCGACCTAAAAGAAGAGTTTTAAAAGATTCTCTCAGGTTCTGGAGATTCCCTTTCCATTTCTCCTGATTTTCTAAGAATTTATCGTTTAATTCACTGGCATTTTTGGTAAATGTATTATATTGTTGTTCCAGTTGAATAACCCGGCTTTCTATTTCATCCAGAATCTTTTTGTTCTTTTTCTTATCTTCTTCGCTGAAGGTTCCAAATTCATATTCGATTATATCATCTTTAATGCTGCCTTTTGTAAGAAGGTGAAGCTCTACATGGAAGTATTTTTCAATCAAGGAGAAGCGACCTTCTTTAACGAGTCTGCGAATACTCACAGATAAAGCCGTACTATTTAAAAAGCGCAAAGGGCGGAATTTGGAGGCTCTATCTACCAGATCATGGTCTTCCGCTATTTTTACATCTTCATCAAAGCCTCCTACGCGGTTAAAAAGCCTGCGGGTAATAAAAATGCAAAAACCGGCGGCTCTGGGATTGATGCTCTGGTTAAGTTTAACGGTAAGGTTTGCCAGTTTAAACATGAGCTTATCGAGCTGCAAATCGGACTGGGGTTTAAACTCACAGGTTGCGAGGTCTAAAAACCTTTCTTCCATTTCGTTCAGGGCACTTTCTAAGAAATCTTCCGGAAGACTTACATCTGCATCAAAAAAGAAAAGGAACTCTCCTCTGGCAGCTTCAGCTCCCCGGTTACGACCCGGTCCGGGCATTCCACCCGGAACAACCTTCGCTCCGAACTTTTCTGCAACTTCAGCCGTTTTATCTTTAGAACCTGCATCTGCTACAATGATTTCGTAGTCAGTAAAAGTTTGTTTTTTGATGGATTCCAGAAGGACGGGTAAAAACTCTTCTTCATTCAAAGTAGGAATAATAATACTAATCTTTGGTGGCATAGCAAACAATTTGAATTATATAGGAAAAAAGCAAATGATAATTCGAGATTTTTTAAAAAAGGTGAAAATTGTTTTCTCGTTTTCCAGCTTTTCTTTATATCTCCTCCGGACAGGACTCACTTCTTTTTTCTTACAGCCTGTCTTAAAATAGACTTATTTATTAAAGAAAAACAAGCTGCAAGGGTCTATAGCTTCATTTTCAGACAGACTCTTATTGAAAAACATCTCCCACGTTTAGTGTGAAACCCTCTATAGCTTTAGATGTAATCGACTTACCTTTTTCTGCGGTTTGTATGTGAATCATAACTCCAAGTTGGTTGTGGTAGACTTCAATGTTTTCTTTATTCGGGTTTACTATCCAGTATTCATCTACACCAAATTTACCGTAGTTTCTCATCTTTTCGTTTCGGTCTATTTTTTCTGTGGATTTGGATAATACTTCTAAGGTGAAATCGGGAGCACCAAAGATGTATTCTTTAATAATGGATGAGCGCTTATCGGAAATGTAGATTACATCCGGCTGATAGACATTTTCTTTGTCAAAATGAACATCAATATAAGTTAATACAGTTTCCGAGGGTTTATTTTCTCTTACATACCTATATATCAATAAAAGAACATCACCCAGAATCCCTTGATGCTGGCATGTATGTGAAACTTCAAAAACAAGTTTTCCTTCGATGAGTTGATAGGGTGCTCTTTCAGGAAGTTTTGCATAATCATCGGCAGTGAATTTTTTATCTTTGCTGATGTCTGTAATCACGTATTGTCCGGATTCTTCGTCGAAGAAAAGAATCTGTTTGCCTATCTTACGATACAGATTAACACCCAAAAGATCTTCCATTGTAACCGGCTGGAATAAATCGCTCATTTTCCTAATATAGATTTTGTGTTGGAAAAAGGCAAGTGAATTTTGGGACTTGCAAGAATAAAAATGTAGGTGAGATTCACTTTCTCAGCTTCGTTTATTTCCTTTTTAAAAGATTAAAGTCCTTCTACCAGTTTCTTTACTCTTTCCGGGTGAGTCTTAACATCTTTCATATAGAGGTCGGGGTTACGCATTTCTTCCACGTATTGATTCTTTCGTCCGGCATAGTGATCGGAGAGACGTTCTTCAATAGCATACGCTTCCCAGGCAGCAAATCTTTCCAGACCGATTACTTCTTCTTTAGTAGCTTCTTTTATTGTACCATCAGGATAATGGATTTTGAATTTAGAAAGGTTTAATGGGTTTTGGACAAACATGGGTGGAATTTCCTGTGGGAAATTTTTCAGAGAAAGAAAACCAACTTTCTTCCATCTTTCTTTAACAGAATCCATGTAAACCAGGGTGATAAATAATATAGAAGAGGAACAAATTTTTTCCATATCTTCCATTGGTTTTGTAAGCTTGAGATCATAAAAAACAAAAGTGTTATTCTCCAATACCCTGCAATAGGAGAAGAGATTTTTATCTAAAGGAATTTCTAAAATAGAACCCGGTTTCAAAATGATTCTTTTCTTCATATAATATACCAGATAAACAGACTTAAAGCAGATATTATGGATAAAACACCAAAAAATTTCATAGCCGCTTTCATGTATTTTTCCCTTTTTTTATTTCTGTAAGAAATACTATTTATTTTGTTTCCAGAGGTTCCACCTTCTGACTGTGCCCCTCCAAAAGAATCTATTAGCATTTGCTCTCTTCCACGAATGGCATATTTATTGGTGGATACTTCATCCAATATTGCTTTACCGTATGAATCTTTATTTATATGATGTGAACTGTCCCTTTTTGTCAAAATCTTTTTTGGATCATCTGTTCCGCTGGCTCTTCCACTATAGATTTCACCTGTTACTCTGTTTGTTTTGGTATAGGTGAGGTAGATGCGTTTTTTCATGATATCCTTCCTTAATAGAAGATTAGCTATAAAAACATATAGTTATAAGTCAAATTTATTTTCATGTAATAACTTAAAAATGAATCCTATCTTACAATACAGATTAACACCCAAAAGGTCTTCTATTGTCACCGGCTGGAATAAATCGCTCATTTACCTGATATAGCTTTTGTGTTGGAAAAAGGCAAGTGAATTTTATTTCGAATATTTACACTAACTTTACACTTGTTTTTCATAAGGAGCTTTAGTAGCGAGATTTTAAACGGCATCATAAGCGGGGTACAGGCCCTTAAAGGCCGCTTAAGATCCTCTCTATGGGCCTCTTTATAAAATCGTTTATGAAAAAGTAGTGTATATTAGTTCTAATTGAGTTCTTGTTCTCCCCAAACCGGTGCTTCGGCTCAGGTTTACACCTTCGCTTTAGCAAGCGGTTTGGTTTGGTTTGGGAAAGGTTTCCGCACCCTGAGGGGCAATGTATATCCGCTTGACAAAAGCTAAAGGCTTGTTTAGTCTTGGATAAAACCATGCAAAGTATTGAGATAAAATTTCCGGATAGCGTCTCCTTAAACCCAAGTCTTGTCGAGAAGATGAGTGCTCTGAATCCGGGTTTGGATTTAAGCTATGAAAGTTCCCTTTTGCGTATTCGGGAAGGAGGTCTTTCCTTTTGGGAGCAGGATTTTTTTAAGCTACACCTGCCTTTTAATATGCAGGAAGAAGAACTATTTGAACTGGGCGACTTAAATGCCGGCCTGAGATTAGAAGGAGAAGAGGACTTACTCATCATCAATATGGGAACATTAGGATTAATCGGAGCTTTTACTGTTTTAATCGGTGCAACACTGGTGATCTGGAATCGAAAGATGAAAATGGGAAGGGTTTTTGATTCCTCTACCAATCACGATTTGGAAGTGGAAGGAAAAAAGATGTATCGTTTACCGGATGTATCCTTTATCCTGTATGAAAAATTCAGTAAGCAGGTCCTTGATGAAAAATATAGACTGGGTGCTCCCACACTCTGCATTGAAGTAGTTTCTCATAAAAATAGCTTGAAGCAGGATTTGGAGAAGATGAAAGAAGACTGGATGCGGGCTGGCACCGAAATTGGTCTTGTAGTCTGTCCTCACCGAAAGAAGTATTATCTCTTCGAGAAAGGAAAAGCAGCTTATCAAACCTTAGCTTTTTCTAAACCTTTCCGCCATGACTTGCTCTTTGAGCTTACATTAGACTTTTCGTTATTACTCAAAGAAGCTATGGAAGAAGTCAAGCGAGAAGGGGAGCTGAGATAGATGGCTGTGTTTCTAAACCGAATACCAAAACCGGTTGCTAAAGCGAAGCCGAAGCACCGGTTTGGGGAAGGGTTTAATCCACTTGTATAATTTGACTTATAGCTTTAGATTTATCTTTTGTTTCTTCCCACTCAGCTCTAACTTTTAGGGTTTTGCCTTCGAAGTTTAGATCGATGAAGGTCTGTATGCTTCCGGTTGTTAGGGTTTTAAAGGAGACTGTTTCTTCTCTTTTTTCTGGATCCAGGTCAAAGTAGAAAACTACTTTTGTTTCTTTGGGGAATACCCCATTGATACTGACTCTTGTTTTGGTTTTATCTATTTTTTTTGCAAGGCTTTCAAAGCGGTATTCGGGTTTGGGCTTATGTATTTGTCTTGCGGCATATAGGAGAGCAACAGGGATTAGAAAACAGGAAAGGCCTACAAAAATTCTTGTTATTTTTATATCTCTGTTTTTTTGTCTGGAGGAAGAAAAATAGTGTTCTCTCATTTTTCTTAAGCTATCTATATCTGTTTCAATAGATTCACCGGATTGTGCTTTTGTTGTATAATAGTATGCAAAGATGAGTAATATGATAGGGCTAAAAAGGATAACATAGCTCGGTAAATCAAAAGGAAGACTGATGTAGTACTGAATAAATCCTGTTCCGATACCTACAATGGGAGAGTAGATCCCCCAGAGCCAGAGTATCAACTTTTCTAATTTCTCAGCGGATTGGTTTATATTCTCGTGATTTGCATCCAGTAAGGTTTTCTGATAAGTATTTATCCAGTATGTTTTGTTTTGGAGGTTTAAGCGTTCCGGCTCTTTTTTGGGTTCAGTAGGTTCGCTCATACACTCAGCTCGTATTCATGTTGTCCGCCGCAGTGCGGGCAGTCTACTATGGGATAAATTTTTTGGGGTGTTTGTGCAGCTTCTCCTTTTCCGAAGAGCTTTTTTAGCGAGTCTCCGAGTCCTTTCCCGGTAAGGCCTTCATTGTAGGTTACCGGGGCTGTAAAGGTTTTATCTTTGTAAATTGGACAGGTGAAAGTTCTTTCTTCTGTTGGCATTTTGATTTCCTCAGAGTAAAAATAAAAAATTACAATGTATTTGACAAGAAAATAAATATTCTGAGAGAATACAGCCTGAGAGTTTCGAGGAAAAATTGAGCGATTCAAAGAGAAAGCTGGCCCTGGTTTTTGGAGTTTCCGAGTATCCTGAGGGAATTCATGACCTGCCCAAATGTGCCAATGATGTGGAGGCTGTTCGGGAAGCCCTGGAAGACATAGGTTTTTCGGTATATCCCAAGCAAAAGGAAAAATCTTTGAATCCTTTCAGTTCAGATATGGTTTCCTATTCATCTGAATTTTTAGGAGAAATTAAATCTAATACCACAGAAATTGTACTTTTCTATTTTACAGGACATGGATTTACACATGATAGCAATTTACTTCTAATTCCTTACTTCAAGGGAAAATTAGAAACTATGGCTGATTATGGTCTTCTTTTTGAAGCGAATTGCTTTGATTTTAAAAACCAAATTTTCAATAAAGGGTCTTTGATTGATCATCCAAAAATTAAAAAAGTTTTTATACTAGATTGCTGTAGAACGGAGTTTGTTTTCGGAACTGAAGTGAAAAAGGTTTATATGGATCCTCAGGTTATGCAGACTCAATTTGAAAAAACAAATACAATATTTTCTTACGCCTGTTTAGATGGAAGGGAAGCAGATGCAGATATTTTTCCTAATTATTCGAATTATACGAAATATTTTTTAGATTATCTTGAAGAAGATAATTTAGCTATAGAAACTTTACTGGCAAATATTACCGGAAAAATGTTAGAAAAAGGTAAACAAAAACCTACGCAAATAGGAACCTGTCCTTCTTTCTCCTTATATGATAGTCAATCAGAAGAAAGCTTTTATGATAAAATACAAAAGTACATTAGCAGAATAGATTTTAGAGGACACCTGCGAACCTTTAAAGGGAGTAAGTATTTAGGAGGAAATGTACATCTTCTTTTTTGTTCCGGAAGTCAATATAAGGATGTGATGCTTCTTGCGAGGGTGCTTATCGATGAGATTCCGAAATCTGTAGTATCGGAAAAGTTAATAATAGGAAGTCCTTCCTGCAAGAATGCCGAGAAACTGATTGAATCTATAGGAAGGTCTTTAAAAATTGATGCAAGTATTGATAAAAAAGAGAGTATATTAGAAATAGTAAATAAACTAAAAAAGAAAAATCAGGTTATTCTAATTGAAGACCCTGAAAAACTTATGGCTAACTTTGATAATACAGCCGGAACCGAGCTGGAGAAGCTTTCTCATTTTTTTCATGAACTAAAAGAGAAAATAGATGAATTGAAGCCAAAATTCTCTCTGTATGTTTTCTTTTTACATCCGGGAAAGTATTCAGATAAGAAAGAAAACTTGGATAAACTTTGTAAAACTTTAGAAATTAAAGAAGACGCACAGTTTAACTTAAAAGAAGCTCATGTTGTAAAAGATTTTTACAAATGGGTAGAAAAATATTTAGATGAGTTGAAAGAAGCGTTCTTTCGAGAAGGAAAGTCTCATGACTCTTTTTCTTTAATGGATACCTGGTTAAAAGAAGAAGACGATGAAGCCTGCAAAGATTTTATTCAAGATAACGATTTGGATACAGATTCCTATTATAATTTCATAGAATCATTTTTATACTATTTAGATTTAGATATCAGGGGGAGTTCATGTCTCGGAAAAGTGAGATAGTTTATACCGGGGAAAGTTTAAGGAACGAGAATAAAAAGGTGGATGGGAAAGATGTCTTTGCTTATCTTCCTGAAAGCAAACTTGTAGAAGCGGTGAATCTTTCGATTGTTCTCGAAAGACCGCTTCTGATTATGGGAGAGCCGGGTTGTGGTAAAACGAGGCTTGCCGAATCCGTTGCCTATGAACTTCACAAAGAAGATATGTCTAATAAATATTTTCGTTGGAATGTGAAATCTACGAGTAAGGCCAAAGATGGACTCTATGTTTTTAAAGCTCTCAAGCATTTCCAGGACTCTCATGCAGACAGACTGAAAGATTACTCGGATGAGAATATTCTGAAAGAATACATTCAGGATGGTCCCCTGGGTAAGGCCATACGAATATGCAAAGACGCTAAGGATGCAAAAGAAATGCCCCCGGTTGTTTTAATCGATGAGATTGACAAGGCGAGTCTTGATTTTCCCAATGATCTCTTATACGAGCTGGAGCAAATGTCCTTTGAGTATGAAGAATTAAGCCTTGAATCGAACTTAAGAACGGTAGAAACCAGGGATTTAAAACCGATTGTTTTAATAACGAGTAATAATGAAAAAGAATTACCGGCCGCTTTTTTACGCCGCTGCATTTTCTATGAGATTGCGTTTCCCGGAAAAAAAGAGCTAAGAAAAATCGTGCATAGTCGTTTTGAAAATGCAGATAGTACCCTCGTTTCGGATACCGTAGATGCCTTTCTTCGGGTGCGAAAGAAATTAGAAACTACAGATAGAGTTTCGGATAAAAAAGTTTCTACGAGTGAATTAATAGACTGGTTTGAAGTAATTCAGCATTACCATAATAAACAAAAGTCTAATAAACTTACAGGTCCCGAAACTGAGCTTGTCAAAGAACTGGATAAACTCAAACTGGAAGAGGGACTTCCTCCTTTTTACCAGGTGCTATTGAAAGATACGTCATGGATAGACAGGTTCAAAAAATAAGTAAGAAACAAGCGGAGGTATTCTTGCCTCTGTATTCCTGTTTTATTAGGATTCGAGAAGAGCTTTCGAACGGGCTTTTGAGTATAGAGGATTATACTCTTCTCATAAAAGCTCTCAACCGGGGCTTCGGTCTTAAAGATAGGGAAGCCCTGTTGTCTTTGTGTAAGGCTATCTGGTTGAAACCCGGTATGGATAGCTTTCAATTTGAAGACCTGTTTCATAAAGGTCTGGAAGAAGAACTTTTAAGCCTTCAGGAGGCAGGGGAAGAAGAGCCTTTTTCGGAAAAGGAAGTAGTCTCTGAAAAAACAAAAACCCAATCATCAGCAGCTTTGGAGAGTCAGGTAGATAATGCTTTAGAAGAAGAGCAGGAAATTCTAAAAAAGGAGGAAGCGAAACCCGAAGAGAAGCTGTATCTCGGAATCGATAAGAGAAAGGGGGCTTCTTCGGGTCTGGAGAAAGGAGCTAAGAAAACTGATTTTGCATATCATTTTGATTTTTCGAAAAGTTTTTTGCCGGTAACAGAGAGACAAATTCAGCATAACCTTCGTCTTATACAACAGTATAAAGAAACTATAAATACAGACCTGATCGATATTTCGGCAACTGTAGCAAGTCTTACAAAAAAAGCTTTTTTAGATGAGTTTATCTACCAGAAAGAATGGGAAAGCGATTCAAAGATTCACCTGTTTGTAGACCATGCGGGTTCTATGGAAGTCTTCGAGGCTTTTTATGAACACCTGATAAACAGTATTCAAAAAACCCAGTATCAACTCAGTGTATATTATTATTCTAATGTACCGGATGAGTATGTTTTTTATAATCGAGCCGAGACAAGAGAAGTGAGTATTTACGATTTAGAAAAAATGCAGACAGCTCTGATTTTCAGTGATGCGGGAGGTTCCGGGCATTCTCTGAATAAAAGAAGGCTTGCTAAAACCGAAGATTTTCTTGATGCTCTAAAGAAAGTATCTGGACAGGTTCTCTGGATGAACCCGGTAGAAAGAAAACGCTGGAAAAATACGACGGCGGAAGAGATTGAAAAACTAATTCCTATGTATGAATTTTCGGATGCCGAGTTCAAAAAAGCGATTCAATTTCTGAAGAAGAATAGGGGACGTAAGCAAGGATGAAGCTCGCAGAAAAAAGGGTCGAGAGGTTCAAACGAAGCTATGAAGAATTGTATGGTGAAAGCCACTTTATCTTTGCCTGTCATGCTGCTTTTCCGGTTCTTTTTACTTCCGAGTTATTATATTTAATCTGGCAAAACTTTTCTCAGGATGAATATGGGAACTTCATCCCTTTTTCGAGGATGGCGGTAGCCGATTTGCTGCACTCTCCCTTTTGTTCCTCTATCGGCCCTAAAACCTATGAAATGGATAAGGAAATCAGAAGCCTCCTTTTAGAAGACCTGCGAAAGAAACCGGAATTCGGGGAAAAACGGATTAAACGAATCGCTGCCTTTTTATTGCAGTATGCCGAGAGGAAAAATCCCTCTGAAATCGAGAAAGACTTAAAAGATAGCCATCTCTGGACGGCGATGGCGGAGCTAAACAAAGTAGAGTCTTCTATACTTGTGAACAAAGCTTTTGTGGATGCTTTGGAAAAAAAAGATAAGAGTGAGATACTGAGAATCGGTTTTTTACTCGATTCTTTGATTCAGCGTTATCCGCATCTGGAAAATATACGTAATCTCACAAAAGCCTATCAGGATGATATTTATGGTGACAAACCGGAAACAAGATATGCAGTGATTTCGGATTCACCTACAAAGTTTGACCTGAAAGAGATTGCTCTTCCCACCTCGGTGATTGAGAACTTAAGGATAAACACCTCCCCCGAAGAAGAAAACGAAATCACTCCTGTTTCAGTATTTATTATCTTCACAGATGCAGAATCAAAAAAGAAATACTCAGAAAATGTTTTATTGAGTATAAAAAAATTAGAGTATGTAAAAGTAGAAGTGGGTAGCATGTATGCTTCTGTTAATATACGAGTCCCTTCAGAAGGGACTCCATTCATGTCAAAATACTCAGAAATCCAACACCACATTCAAACCGAAAAGCCGAAGCTTGTGGTTTTTTTGGGCGATAATCCTCCGCAGTTTTTGGATGAAACAGAAAAACACTTCACTCCCACTATGCTCGATATGTCCGAGCTTTTTCCGCTCAAAGCTTGCGAGACCCAACTTGCCATGTTTCTCTATCCGGATTCCCAGTCCCAGGCCATTGACACAATGTGGCGGGTGGAACATACGATAGGTATCCGGGGGAATGAGACAAAAGAAGAAGATAAACTTGGATTCTTGCAGGTGTTTTTACAGGATTATCAAAAAACTCAGGACTATAAGAAAGCCTATACGAATGCAAAAAATACTCAAGTTGCAAAAGAAGAGCAAATCGCCTATGTTGATATTTTACTAAATTATAAAAGAGAAAAATGGAGGCGAGTCGTTCAAACGAAAAATCCAGAATTTATTTTGAAAGACAAGCCTTCCTTTACTTTACCGCAGAAGTTTTCTTCGAGAAAGAAAGACTGGATAAACCTTACAGAGAGAGCTTTTATCGCTCACCGATTTGTTGATGAGAAAGAAACTGTACATACAATACACTATGTTGATATAAAATCCATAACGCTTGATACCCGATTTTATAAACTGGGATATGACATTATTCTTCGCACAAACTCAGAAGAAGAATATGTTTTTCCTGATTACAAAAAAGCTATTGCTCAGGAAATTCAGGAGAAAACTCAGTGGTTAAGGGAGAATATACTTATCTCCAATGAGGAACCGTTTAAAACCGAAACCATCGAGCTACATTCTCCTTCCGGTATGCCGGTGAACCAAAACTCCATCGGCACCGAATTTATCTACATCCCCGCAGGGGAGTTCATGATGGGACAAAGCCCCGGAGATGAAGAAGCTTTCGACAGGGAAAAACCGGCACATAAGGTCAGACTTACCACAGGATTTTATATGAGTAAGTATCCGCTGACACAGCGTGATTGGCTAAAAATCATAGAGGAGAATCCGAGCTCTTTCAAAGATGATTTGAATTGTCCGGTGGAAAGGGTTTCATGGAATGATGTACAGGAATTTATTAAACGTTTGAATGAGATGGAAACCCCCGAAGGCGACCCTCCGGAGGGTCGCCTGCAAGAGGGTCGCCTGCAAGAGGGTCGCCTTCTTCGGATGAAATATCGTTTGCCAACAGAAGCCGAATGGGAATACGCTGCGAGAGCCGGGAGCGAAACGAAATATTATTTTGGAAACGAGGCTTCGGAGTTAAAAAATTATGCCTGGTACGATGAAAACTCCGATAGTAAGACGCATCCGGTGGGAGAAAAACTTCCCAATGAGTTCGGACTTTATGATATGCTCGGAAATGTCTGGGAATGGTGCGAGGACTGGTATGATTCCGAATATTACAAAAAAAGTCCATTGGAAAATCCTTTTAATGGCGATAAAAGTGACTATAAAGTCTATCGCGGCGGCTCGTGGTACGATCATCCACTCCTTACTCGCGTCTCTTTCCGAGTCAGGGACCAGGGACTTGACTCGTTCGGCAGTCTCGGGTTTCGTCTGGTGTTTGCCGTGCCCCAGTAGTCCAAACCGGGCGTTGGATTTCCTCAGGGCGTGGATTAACCCACGCCCTGGGAATCCACGCCCTGAAATGATGCTATACAAAAATATGCCATAAATAAAATAGGTGTATGAGAGCCAATCAAACAAGGTATAATTTACATTATCATATTGTTTTTTCCACAAAGAACCGGGTGGCCTGTCTGAAAGAAGAGGATATTGATAAAATTAGAGAATTAGCCTGTTCTAAAGCGCAGGAAATCGGAAGCAGCATTCGTATTCTTAACGGTATTGGATCATGTTCATATCCTGATGTCCATCCCTCCGAAATTAAGCATTTCCTATGTGGTGATGCGTATCAAGGGTTATGTATCCTATAAAATGAAATCGGTATACTGGCAGGGTGGGTACTATGTACGCTGTGTTCCCCACACCCGGTTTGGGAAAGGTGTTGGTTGCAAAAAGCTTGACAGGTTTTAAGTAAGATAATATTGTGAGCTTATGGAATTGTTCAAGAATGATGATACTTACAGGGAATATTCCGAGTTTATAAATGCTCGGAAAGAGTTTTCTCAAGAAGATAGAAAAATGACCGGCTCAATTAAAAAGAAAACTATTGATCCTGATAAGGTAGAATACGACAAAGTTCATGTGGAAGTTTATTCCGGTGTTAGTCTCGGTGAAGCCTGGAGAGTTAATGATTCAATCAAAGCCGAAGAGATTCAAAGAGCCAGTGAGGGTTTCAGGAAGGTAACTAAAAAGTTTGATAGCTTTACAGAAAAGCAGGAGTCAAGCTCAATCTTAACTATTATTAAAAGGTTATTCAATCGAGGATGAAAGCACAGAGACTTTCAGGGTATATAATCCTTAGCTTATCATCTATACAGGATTGCACATTAGATGAGTTTATAAAAGCACCTTCTTATGTGTTATCCGATGAACTAAGTTATTATTCATCTAATATACGCTCAATCTCAAAAACCTCTCTTGATAAAGCCATACGCAAAGACTATCTTACAAAAGGGCATTTCTCCGAAGCCGACAAACGTAGATTCCATCGTCTACGCTTAATGCAGTCTGCAATTTATAAATATGAAGTTTCTTATAGCATAGAACCATTAAGCAAGATTTTAAAATTCTATGAAAAGGAAGCGGAAAGATGTCTTATCTTTGAATCTAATAATTTAGTAGATGATTATTTAGAAGTTTTGAAAATGTTTCATCTAAATTCTTTTTTGTACCAGAGAAAATCCTCTCCTCGTTTTGTAGATCATCTCTTCTTTAAAACTGCCTATATATCCAAAAATAAGCTGTTAAGACTTCTATCCGGGAAAGGTAGAGGAGTCTACCGAGAAGTTTTCGAACTGATTCCTCTAATCCTGGACAAAGACTTTAAAAACAATCTGGATTCCATTCACAGAAAGATATACCGGGAAGGATAAACAGAGCACACCCACGGCACGATGAAACACGTTATGATGAAATAATGCTATACAAAAATATGCCATAAATAAAATAGGTGTATGAGAGCCAACCAAACAAGGTATAATTTACATTATCATATTGTTTTTTCCACGAAGAACCGGGTGGCCTGTCTGAAAGATGAGGATATTGAGAAAATTAGAGAATTAGCCTGTTCTAAAGCGCAGGAAATCGGAAGCAGCATTCGTATTCTTAACGGTTATAGGGATCATGTTCATATCCTGATGTCCATTCCCCCGAAATTAAGCATTTCCTATGTGGTGATGCGTATCAAGGGTTATGTGTCCTATAAAATGAAATTGATATACTGGCAGGAAGGTTTTTCTGTCGATTGTGTTGAATGGAAGAATATAAAGCGAATCGAATCCTACATACAAAACCAACAAACCCACCACCGGGACGCTGCCTGAGTATCGGAACCGGCTGCTGAACCCCAAACCGGTGCTTCGGCTCAGGTTTACACCTTCGCTCAGCAATCGGTTTGGTTTGGAATACGAATTTTTAAAAAGACTTGCAGTAAAAACATCCGTTTAGTAAGCTCGGAAGATAATGCTAAAGGAGGGGAGAATGGCAAATGAAATTATTGAATCTGCAGGAATCATCGGGAAGCCCACTTTTGATGATGTAGTAGAAAATCTATTACGGATTATCGATACCTATGAAATCAGGCAAAAAGTTGAAATCATAAGTCGGATTTCCGATTCCATTTTACAGCAGGAAAATGAAGCGAGTGGGGATTCTGAACTTGAAGAAGTCTTTGGTAGTTGGGATGAAGAAGAATCTTCAGAAGAACTTATCGAAAGAATTTATTCAGCCAGGGTGCAAACCGAAAGGGAGATTGAATTTTGAATAAGTATTTATTAGATACAAATATCTGTATTCATTTTTTAAAAGGAGAATTCAATCTCATTGAAAAGGTTAGAAAAATTGGCATAGAAAGTTGTTTTGTATCAGAAATCACAATAGCAGAATTAAAATATGGTATAGAAAACAGTGCTGAAAATAAAAAAGAGAAAAATCGCTCTTCCTTGATTAACTTTTCTAAGAAATTTACTATTATACCTTTGACAACTTGCCTGGATATTTTTGCCAAAGAAAAAGCCAGACTTAAAAAAGAGGGAAAGAGGGAAAGATGATAAGTGACTTTGATTTATTAATTGGTGCTACTGCTGTCGCCAATGATATGGTTCTTATCACAAGAAATGTAAAACATTTTCAGAGAATACAGAATATTAAAATAGAAAATTGGATTGATTCAGACTAAAAATGTGAAATAGATCTGATTAATCTCATCGGTGCCCTAACGGGCACCCCTTCTCAGCGTCCGGTTGGTGAGCCTGTCGAACCACGTCACAGAGAAGGGGAAGATGTGCTGTGGTGTGGTGTTGGAAAAGTATTGACTTTTTACTTTCTCTGGTTATTCTTGAGGAAAAGGAATTTGTAATATGAATACACTGGCCATTCGCGAAAATGTAAAGATAATTAACAATAAAATAACTATTGAGCTACCTTTGGATTTTGACTTTGAAGAAGCAGAAATTATTATTTTTCCCGTAATAAGCAATAAGTCTTCCCAAAAAAAACTTTCAGATAAAATTTTAAGCTTACAGGGAATTGGTTGGGAAGGAGATCTTGAAGAGAATCGAGAATATAGGTTATGATACTGATTGATACAAGCGTTTGGGTTGATTTTTTGAACAATAAATCCAATGTCGGTGTAAAAAAATTAGAAAAGTTATTAAATGATAATCAGGAGATTTGTACAACCGGTATTATCATAACCGAGGTGTTACAGGGGATAGGTAAGGATAAAGAATATCTACGGACGAAATCTATTATATTAGAGTTACCTTATCTACCTATCAAAGAAAAACAAACCTTTCTCCACGCATCAGAGATCTATAGAAGTTGTAGAAAGGCAGGAATTACAGTAAGAAAAACAATAGATTGTTTAATTGCAGCTATAGCTATAGAAAATGATGTTCTTCTTTTAACGAATGATAAAGATTTTTCAGGAATTGCTAAAAATACTTCTTTGAAATTACACTAAAACCGGGCATGTTCCCCAAACCGGGTGTTGGATTTCCTCAGAGCGTGGATTAACCCACGCCCTGAGAAAATCCACGCCCTGATGGTTTCTCTTTTCTGAATATTATCCATAATAAAAATATGTATAACATTGATACTCTAATCAGAGAAACACCAATAGCAATTTTGGGATTGGAGATTGGAAAATGAAAAGAAAAGAGTATAAAAGCAATTATGTATAATACAATTGATTTCACTGATTTTAGTTCACAAACGAGAATTAGGAATAAAAAACTTACCGTAAGCATAACAAATGCAGCTGCATAAGGACTTTTCAAGGAGCCAAACATTAAAATTGAGATCCATATTGTAAGACGGAAACGAGGACTTCCTTTCCTAAAAGCTGCTAATATGGTTATAATTAATAAAAATATTGAAAATATATTACTTGCTGTCTTGGCCTCTTTCCATCCAATATTTAAAATACCTAATGCTCTGAGTTTGAATGGAATTCCGAAAGGAGCAATATTAAATTCTATATTTTGTTCAGATTCTGCTAAAAAGGATAAAGCTCTCCCGGTTTGAACCTGGGGTATATGGTAGAAAATAAAATCATTCCATATCTTCCCTCCAAATACGAGGTAGGTAATCCCGCAGATTATGATTGTTGAAATAATGACACTTAATATGGCTTTGTATTTTTTTTGAAATACTAGCATAATTCCTAAAATGCCGGGTGATATTTTAGAAAGTGTTACTATTGAAAGTAGGGTTCCGGAAATTGCATTTTTATTCTTTTCTAAGTAGGCCCAAACCAGTAAACTAATGCTGATTGCCGTTAGGTGAAAGTTGCCTACCTGTAAGGTAATAGCTATTGCAGGAGAGGATATTAGAAGAGGAGTAAAAATAAATATTCTTTTTTCGTGGTTATTTCCCAGGGTCTTTGCTAAAATATAAGCAGTTAAAATGGCTATAAGCATAGATATCCCGCTGA